>JBAVNY010000556.1:0-9681 GCA_049691535.1 Candidatus Acidiferrum sp. | reverse complement strand
CAGCGGGCAAATGATCATGATCCCATCCGGGACGCGGATCGGGGTGACGCTGGAAAACGGAATTTCAACGGCCACCGCGAGGCCGGGTGACTCGGTTTATTTCCGGACTTCATTCCCGGTAACGATGAATAACAAAGTGGTGATGCCGGTGGGATCGTATTTGCGCGGCGAAATAACGGAATCGAAGCGACCGGGACACGTGAAGGGCCGCGGCGAATTGCGAATGAAATTGAACACACTGATCCTGCCGAACGGATATACGGTGGATCTGAATGCCGCGCCGCACAGCACGGATGCCAGCCAGACGAAAACCGACTCGGAAGGAAAGATGACTGGGCCGGGAGGAAAAGGTAAAGACGCGGAGACGGTGGCGGCGACAACGGCGACCGGCGCGGGAATTGGGGCCATTGCCGGCGGCGCAAAGGGCTTAGGAATCGGCGCGGGAGTTGGAGCCGTTGGAGGATTGGCGGCGGTGTTGCTATCGCGTGGGCCCGAGGCGCAACTGCCGAGAGGCTCGTCGATGGATCTGGTGCTGGAGCATGAATTGGCGTTGGACTCGGATCAGATTCACTACACGAACGTTGGGCAATCGAATACGGTGGTGATGCAGCCGCCTCCTGCGCAGAATTAAATTAATCGCTTTTGTGCGGCGCAGCAGTATGGGCCTTGGGCGCTTCGAGGAAACGCATCGGGCTGAAACGCTCCCAATCTACAGATACAGTTTGTGCGGTGATCCACTCGCGAATGAGTTTTGCAGTTAGTGGCCCGAGCAGAACGCCGCTGCGGAAGTGGCCAGTAGCAAAAAGTAGGCCTGCTATGTCGGTTGGGCCCAGGATGGGCAGATGGTCTGGCGAATCGGGGCGAAGGCCGGCCCAAGTTTCTTCGACGTGAGCGGACTCCAACGCGGGGACCAATTCGATGGCTGCCGCGAAGATCTTTTTCAGTCCACCGGGCGTGACGTGACGATCAAAACCGACATGTTCGGTGGTGGCGCCGGCCAAGATGCGTCCATCATTGCGCGGAACTAAATAAATATTTTCGGACCAGAGTGTGCGTTTGATGGTTACGGTATTGCTGCGGAGAGAAACCATCTGACCCTTCGCGGGGAAAACCGGGGCGTAACGTTGGCAACCCGCGATGGCGGCGGAGAAGCAGCCTGCGGCGATGATGGTCCACTGCGCATCAACATTTTCGTTGGCTAGAGTTAGACCTTTGCAGCGTGAGCCCTCGCGCCACAGGCCTTTCGCTGCGTTTCCTGCGTAAATTTCTGCACCTTGATGTTTCGCTGCGTCCAGCGTTGTTTGGGTGAGTGCGCGATTGTCTACAGAGGCTTCGTCGGGGCGAAGGATGGCGGCTTCCGTGTGTTCGCTGAGACTGGGCTCGAGTTTGCATGCTTCCGCGGCGCTGAGCGCTTCGGCTTTCAAGCCTAATCCATGGTGAACAGCGATGAGGGTGCTGAGTTCTTCGCGGACATCTCCGGTGAGGAGAGCTTCGAGAGTGCCGTAGGGGCGATAGCCGACGTCGTGGCCAGTGAGTTCTTGAAGAGTTTTGACGAAGGCGGGATAAAGGGCGGCGCTGGCGCGGCTCAGAGGTAAGAGCGGAATTGTTGAGGGATTTTCGGGCGCGGGGGAGATGATGCCGGCGCTGGCCCAGGAGGCTTCGCGGCCGGGTTGCTGCGCGTCGAAGAGAGCGACGTGCAGACCGGCCTGGGCAAGCTCGAAAGCGATGCTTGCACCGATCAGGCCGCCACCCGCGATGACTGCGTCGTAGCGCTTCATGGGGGCCATTCTAGCGCACCGGGAGCGAGAAGGTCGGGAGGAAGCGGAGAAGAGGGGAGTTTAACGCAGAGGCGCAGAGTTCGCAGAGATAAGAAGTGACTCTAAAGAGAGCTGGCTAATTCTTGGGAGAGGACGGCGGCTTTCTTGGCGAGATCTCTGGCGCGTGACCAATCTCCATCGTGGGCTGCTTCGCGGGCCGAATCGGCGAAGCCGCGCACTTGCGAAGCTAAATCGTTCTGGGAAGAGGAGAGGCGCTTACCCTTGGTGAGAGCTAAATTACGATCGGTGACAGTGAGATTCTGCTGCGTCTCGCCCTTGGCGGTGGAGAGCTCCTCGGTGGAGAGCTCGGGAGTCATGATGGGTTCGGGCGGTTCGGCGGTGGAGGTAGGCGCGGTAGTCGAAGGAGGAATAACGCGCGGCTTGGCGGGAACGGCGCGGACAACGGTTAATGGCGGCGGCAACGGGGCGTTGTTTATTTCGAGGTCGGGAACGGTCCCTGCGGAATTATCAGGAACAGCAATGGGAACGATAGGGTGAGCGAGCGCGAGATTGGTCATGCGAAATTTCGGACGACGTTGCGAAGCGCAACCAGCGGTGAAAAGAACCAGGAGGAAGAGAGACAAGAAGAGTGCATTTTGCGGTACACGGGTACCGGCTACCGGCGGATAAGTCCTGGTTGTAGGCATGCTCACGCGGCAAGAGGCAATTCAATGCGGAAAGTCGTTCCGCGGCCAACCTCCGAAGTAAAGTCTATCGAACCATTATGAAGTTGCACAATTCGGAATGTGCTGGCAAGTCCGATGCCGCTACCGCCCGGGCGCGTTGTAAAAAAAAGTTGAAAAATTTTCTGACGATTTTCGAGAGGAATGCCTTTGCCGGTGTCGCCGACGATAATCTCGGCCATATCGCCGCGGCGATTCAAGGTGAGCTGGAGCTGGCCGCCATTGGGCATGGCTTCGACGGCGTTGAGAACGAGATTGAGCACGGCCTGCTTGAGTAAAGCCCGATCGACGAAGACGTCTGGCACGCCGATAGGCAAGAGTTGCGCCACTTCGACTTTGGATTTTTGCATCTGTGGCTGGGCGATTTCGAGGACGTCTTTGAGGAGTTTGGAGAGTTGCGTGGGCTCGAGTCGAACTTCCATCGGACGAGAGAAATCGAGGAAGCGCTTGACGACCGCGTCGAGACGATCGATTTCGGTGTCGAGGACGTGAACGGCTTGCTGCGCGCCACCATCGGTATCTGGTGGAAGGCATTCCTTCAGATTTTCGAGCCACAGACGCATGGAGTTGAGTGGATTTTTGACTTCGTGAGCTACGCCGGCGGTGATGCGGCCAACGGCGGCGAGGCGCTCGCTAACTTGCAGTTGGGTGTTGATGCTCTCGATAGAGTCCAGATCGCGAAGCGTGACGAGGGCGCCCATGCGTTCGCCAGCACCTTGGATTTCCTGAACGCTGACACTGACGCGCTTGCGGCCATCCTGGGTGATGAGTTCTGTTTCTGCGGCAACTTCCTGGAGGGTGTCGCCATCGAGACGCAGTGCCGAGAAGAGCGGATGGCCTACCGGGAAGATGTCGGTGACGCGGCGACCGAGGAACGTGGATGCGGGAGCGCCCAGGAATTTTTCGGCGGCGGGACTGACCATGACGGCGCGGGCGTCGCGAGTAAAGAGCAGAAGGCCGTCTTCAAGACCTGCCATGACGGAATTCATATTTTCGCGGAGAGAGCTGAAAATTTCGTGGACGCCGCGGAGTTGTTGGCCGACCTGGGTAATTTTTCTTCGGACTTGGCCGAGTTCGTCGGAGCCGCCGACCAGTTCTTTTTTCTCGGTGGCGATGGGTGAATCGTATTCACCGGAGGAAATGCGTTCGAGTTGCGCGAGGATGTCGCGAATGGGAGCGAGCGCGGCGCCACTGACAACAGCGGCCAGAACGGTGGCGAGGCCGAGGGCCAGAATGGCGATGGTGCCCCAGCGGCGCAAGGTTGGCTGAATATCTTTCAGCAGAAAGAGGGTAGAAATTTCGACGCGTACTTTGCCGAAGGACGCACCGCGCAGGAGGAAGGGAAGATCGACAGCGTAAATGTGTTCTTGCTGCGTCCAGGGAGCCAAGGCTTTGATCTGCTTCAGAAATGAGCCTTGGACCAACTGTTCGAACGGAGCGCGCGGCGGCGCAATTTTTCCGGCGGAAGAGGAAGGGTAGGAAATGAGCACGACGCCATCGGAATCGATAATTTTAACTTCACGAACTGCGGGCGAGGTGCCGGCGGCTTGCAGCCGAGAAGAGAGGCTGTCACTCATTTCGAAAGCGCGCTGAACGTATTCGTGCAATTTTTGAGGATCGTCGGATTGCGGGCGCAGACCCTGGGCTTTGGCGTCTTCTCCAGCCTGTTTGGCGGAGTCGAAGACTTCATGGGCAAGTTCTTTGGCGCGCATATTGGTGTCGTGCAGAACCTGCTGAAGGAGAAGTTCGAGGAAGACCATGGACAAGACGAGTGACGACAGGAGAACCAGCCCCGTCATGACCATCGTTAATTTGGCGCGCAGCCCGAGCTGCATACTGAGTTAGGACTCCGTTTCGACGCGCTCGCTGCCGTATTCTTTCAACTTGTTGTGGAGGGTTTTCAGGCTCACGCCGAGAAGTTCCGCTGCGCGCGTCTTGTTGTTGCCGGTGGCCTGCAAGGTTTGCAGAATTAATTCGCGTTCCATGGCATCGACGGTGGTGCCAATGGGGAATTTAATGGTGGAGAGATCGCTGGGGCTTTTGGCCGCCACTTTGCCGAATTCGCCGGGCAGGGAAGCGCGGGAGATCAAATCTTTTTCGGACATGATGGTGGCGCGTTCCAGAACGTTGCGTAGTTCGCGAATGTTACCGGGCCAGGTGTGGCTCATGAAGATGTCGAGAACTTCCGCGCCGATGCCGCGGATATTTTTGCCGTGTTTGGCGTTTATGTCGCGGAGCATGTGTTCGCCGAGAAGAGAGATATCGTCTTTGTGTTCGCGGAGAGGTGGCAGATGAATGTGGAAGACGTTGAGGCGGAAGTACAAATCCTGGCGCATCTGGCCGCTGGCGACGGCTTGCTCGGGATCTTTGTTGGTAGCGGCAAGAACGCGAACGTCGATAGGAGTTTCGACTTTGCTGCCCAGGCGCCGGACTTTTCGATCTTCGAGCACGCGGAGAAGTTTCGCTTGGGTGGGAGCTGGCATTTCGCCAATTTCGTCGAGAAGAAGTGTGCCGCCGTCGGCGAGTTCAAAGCAGCCGATGCGACGTTCGGCAGCGCCGGTGAAGGCGCCACGTTCATGGCCGAAAATTTCGCTCTCCATCAGGGATTCTGGAATTGCGGAACAATTGATGGCGACGAAGGGTTGGGAGGCGCGCGGCGAAAGCTTGTGAATGGTACGGGCGACAATTTCCTTGCCGGAGCCGGTTTCACCGGTAATCAGCACGGAAGCGGAACTGGGAGCGGCCATTTCGATGACACGCATGACGTCTTGCATCGGCTTGGAATTGCCGACCAGATCGCCGAGTCGACCGGCATCGCGCAACTGGCGCTGCAAGACGAGGAGACGTTGTTTGTCGCGAGCTTTGCTGAGGGCGCGATCGAGAAGCGCGCGAAGGACTGGGCCCTTTAACGGCTTTTCGATGTACCAGAAAGCGCCGGATTCGATGGCGGCGACGGCGCGTTCCTCGCTACCTTTGCCGGTGATGATGATGGCGGGAACTTCGTGGAGTTCATCGCCAAGCTGCTGGAGAAGGTCGAGACCATTCATGCCGGGAAGTTCGACGTCGGCGATTAGGGTGTCTGGCTGAAAACTGGAAAATTTAGCGAGGGCGTCTTCGGCGGTGCCTACGCCGAGAACATCGTAGCCCCAGCGCTGCAACAACTGCTCGTAGCCTTTGCGAGCGTTATCCTCATCCTCGACAATCAGGATGCGATCTTTGCGCTCCCCGGTTTCCACGGTGCGAACGGCTCGGTCGTCTGGCATTGCAGCTAGGCCTCGTCTTCCAAAGACTACAAACACATTAAATTCAGGCGGTGATACGACTTTAACAAGGCGGGAGGCGGATGCCAAGGAGGGCGGGTGGAAAGGAGGAGTATAGGCGGGGGTGGAGTTCGTGGATGGATACTGATGGGACTCGCTTAATCTAAACCCCCACACGCAATTGCGGCGTGTGGGGCCACCCGGGCGCGTTCACCGGGGAGTTGCGGGCGGATTATTCTTTCAGGAGGTAGAGGGAGCGGCCTAGTTCCAGTTCGAGTTTGGAGCCTTTGGGTAGGTCGAGTTCCTGGCCGCGACCTGCTTCCATTAAGTAGGCTTCGAGAGCACCTAGCGCGGCGCCTTCCGCGGCTTCCTTTTTATCTTTGTCTTTCATACCTTTGACGGCGCCTTTAGCGGCACCTGCGGCAGCGGCCTGTGCGGCATCTTTCTGAGTGCAGCTGCGGCCTTCGATCACGCCTGCGTTGAGCGCGCCGGAGCGAATGCTGTGATCGCCCGGCACGGAGGTGACTTCGGCGACGATGGGAAGGGAGCCGAAGCGGGTGTGAATTTCGTCGAAGGTGAGCCAGATTCTGGCGCGGCCGGTGGTGCCAGCGGGCTCAACGCGGCTGATGTGGCCGTCAATTTCTGCGCCGGAGGGGAGATAGACGCCGCTGCCGGCTTCGAGAGGCTCGAGAGTTCGAACGCGAAAGCGTTGATTACGGCGGATGTCTTTGGTGTCCATATCTTCCTCGAGACGCACGAGGAAACGGGTTCCTGGGACCACGGCAAAGGTCTCGGCAGGCAGACCATGACGGGCGCCATCGGCAGGATGGGTAGACGCTGCCGGTCGCTCTTGGTTGTCGGGCAGTGGTTGCTGCGGCTCTTGAGATGCATCCTGCGCTAAGGAAAGACTGCCAAAGACAAAGAAGAATGCGAAGGCACCAAGAACTGCGAGTTTTGGGGTGCGAATGGCTGGAACAAGCATGCGAGTTTCTCCCTATCCATACTGGGCAGATGAAGGCAATGCGAAGGCCAATTGCTGAGAAAGCTCAGGAAGTAAGCTGCTGAAAATGGGCTGTTTGTTTGAGCCGTGAAGTACGGCTTTGTTTTGATGACGGCTCTGCACTCCATGAGTGTCAGAAACGGCTGGCGCTGTTTGGTGGGTTCGTGTACTGGCGGTGATGCGGATGTCTGGTGCCAAAGTTGATAGCAGGGTCGCCGCTAGTAGATTCGTATTATTCCGCTGATGGATTTTTGCCAGTAGAGTCCTCGAAACCCCGGGGAATTTCGCCATTCCGTCGCTCAGGAGGCGCATTGTGTCCGCAACTTCGATACCGCTTGGTTTAGAAGCATCCACGGAAAAATCGGCTGTTTGGCGCAGACGCGCCGTCGCGGTGATTCTGTTGCTGGCGATTGGAGGATATTTCTGGGTTGATTCGCGCTACCCATCGCTACTCAAGAAATATCATGCCGGAACCCACGTGAAAGTCTCGGGCGCGATTACGTTCGACACGTTGCACCGGGTGGATCGCTCCATGCCGCTGACGCAGCGGGTGTGGCGGACTTCGGTGAACTGGGTGAATGCGAATCGCATCGGGATGACGTTTGCATTCTTCTTTGGACCGGCGATGCTGACGTTTCTGGGCACGCTGCCACGGCGCCGCAGTAAGTCAAAACAGTTGAACGCGCTGTTGGGGACGCTAGCGGGAATGCCGCTAGGTGTCTGCGCGAATTGCGTGGCACCGATTGGACGAGGGATGTACGCGGCAGGAATGAGCACGGAGGGAGTGCTGGCGGCGACGTTCAGCTCTCCTGCGCTGAACGTGGTGGTGCTGGCGATGACCTTCGCGCTATTTCCAATGGCGCTGGTGCTGTTGAAGCTGACCACGGTGTTGCTGCTGATCTTTGTCTTTGGGCCGTACGTGGCGGGACGAGACGTGAGGGACACAGGGTCGGCTGGCGAGGCCGCTTGCGTGATGGAAATAAATGGAGCGGAGAGTTGGTCGCAAACGCTGATGGAAACGCTGAAGAGTTATGCCCGAAGTTTTTGGCTGGTGTTTCGCGTGGGGTTTCCGTTGATGCTGGTGGCCGCGGTGCTGGGCGCCTTAGTGATCGAAGTGGTTCCGACACAGGCGATGTATGCACCGGCTTCGTGGATGGGAATCTTGCTGATGGCGTTGGTGGGGGCGTTTCTGCCGGTGCCGATGGGCTTTGACGTGGTGATTGCGTACATTGCGATGACGCACGGCGTGCCGCTGCCGTATGTAGCGGTGATTCTGTGTACGCTGGGGATATACAGCGTGTACTCGGCGGTGGTGGTGGGGAGGACGATCTCGTGGAAAGTGGCGGCAGCGAGCTACGCGGCAGTGGTGATTCTTGGGATGGCGGCGGGAATTGTGACGCGCCTTTTCTTGTAGGATCTCCTCTTACGACGCACTGCGGCGACCGGGCGGAGTTATTTAGCGCTGAGAAAGTCGCGAATGCGTAGCAAGATTTTGGCGTACATGGCGGGAGTGACGCGGCCGGTCTGGGTGTTTTGCTGGCTGGGATGGTAGATGCCGATAAGATGCGGGCCATCGAAAGGGAACGAGACTTCGGCGCCGTGAGCGAACTTGTGGGATGCGCGAGACGCGATGAGGCCATCCTGCTTCAGCATATCGAGATAGGCGTCCCAAGCAATTTTTCCTAGAGCGAGGATGGCTTTCGGGCGCAGGATGGCGAGTTCTCGCTTCAGATAGTCGCGACAATTCAGAGTTTCGCTGGGCAAAGGTTTGTTGGCGGGCGGAGCGCATCGCACGGCGGCGGCGATGTAGACATGTTTGAGACGCAAGCCGTCATCGCGATTGAGTGAGGTGGGTTGATTGGCGAAGCCGGCTTCATAGAGCGCCGCGTAGAGGAAATCGCCGGAGCGATCCCCGGTGAAAACGCGACCGGTGCGATTGCCGCCGTGAGCAGCGGGTGCCAGTCCGAGAATGTATAGGTTGGCGTGAGGATCGCCGAAGCCGGGCACGCCACGTCCCCAATATTCCCAGTCACGATAAGCGCGGCGTTTTTCGCGTGCGACGGTTTCGCGATATTCGACGAGGCGCGGACATTTGCGGCAGGAGGAAACTTCGTCGGCGATTATTCTTAGTTCGGCTTTGGCGCTCACGCTTGGCTCGCTGGATGGAAAATCGCTATCACGCTACTGCAGAAGTCGCAGAGCCTCTTCGTGGAGCAAGCCATTGGTACTGATTAGCTGGCCGCGATAGATGGTGCGTTCCCCGGAGGCGGTGGTGGACTTGCCGCCGGCTTCTTCGACGAGGAGCGCGAGCGGGGCAAGGTCCCACGGTTTCGAAAGCCAGTCGACGGCGGCTTCGATGGCGCCTTCGGCGACTAGCATGTGTTGCCAAAACCCGCCCATAGAGCGACTGTTGCGCGCGGCGTCGGCAAAATTACGCAGCGCGGCACGCACGCGAAGATCTTTGCTGGGCCCGGTGCCGGTGGTGAAGACCATAGAGTCTGCGAGCTTAGCAATTTGCGAGACGCGAATGGGATGGCCGTTTCGGAAGGCGCCTTCACCGCGATACGCCCACCAACAGGTTCCTTGCGAAAGCGCGGGGGCGCTGACCATGCCGGCGACGATGTGCCCATCCTCTTCCACGCCGATGAGCGTGCCGAAGGTCGGAATGCCGCGAGTAAATTCTTCAGTGCCGTCGATGGGATCGATGATCATGCGGGTGCGCCCATTGGTGGCGGGCGTTTTGGGAATGTCGGTGGCAGTCTCTTCGCCGAGGATGTCGATAGGGAGTCCGCTGGCAGCAACTTTGAGATAGGCCATGGCCTCAATGGCTTTGTCGATCTGAGTGACGACGGTGCCATCGCGTTTATGTTCGATTTGCATTTGCTTGGTGCGGAATACGCGCATGGAGAGAGCAGTTGCCT
>JBAVNY010000555.1:0-3735 GCA_049691535.1 Candidatus Acidiferrum sp. | reverse complement strand
GAAGAACGAAACTGGAACGGCAACAGGTGATTGGCTGATTCGAGCCTGGCCGGTCGTATTTCCCAAATGACAGAAAGCCGCGAACTGCCGCTGATTGCAATTGTGGGCCCAACTGCGTCCGGAAAATCGGCGCTGGGAGTATGGCTGGCATTGCAGCTCGGTGGAGAAGTAGTGGCGTGTGATTCGACTCAAATGTACCGAGGGTTTGATATTGGGACGGCGAAGCCGACGGTGGAAGAGCGTGGTGGAGTGGCGCACCACTTGATCGATGTTCTCGATGCGAACGAAGAAACTACCGCGGGTGGATATCGCGAACGGGCAATAGAGACTTTGGAGGACCTGCGAGCGCGCGGACGTTTGCCTATTCTGACCGTGGGGACCGGACTTTACCTGCGGGTACTGTTGGAAGGTCTGGCGGATGTGCCCCAGCGGTGCGAATCTTTGCGGGAACGCTTGCGCAGGAGCGCGACGAGAAACGGTGCGCTACATCTACACGATATTTTGCGGCGATTGGATCCGGTGTCGGCGGAAAAGATTGAAGCGGCGGATGTACAGAAGGTGATTCGCGCCGTGGAAGTGTGTTTGCTGGCAAAGAGGCCGATGTCCGAAGTTCATCGCGACGGGCGCGCGCCATTAGAGGGTTGGCGAGCCATCAAGATTGGGCTGGCGCCTGAACGGGAAGCACTTTATCAGCGGGTGCACGCGCGGACGGATGCGATGTTGGAGCGCGGATGGGAAGAAGAAGTGCGGCGACTGGTCAAGAGTGGATCGCCTGAGGAAGCGAAGCCATTTGAGTTTATCGGGTATCGCGAATTACGTAGTGTGCTGCGCGGAGAAATGAGGCTGAAGAGTGCGAAGGCAGCCATCCAGCAAGCGACGAGGAGATACACGAAGAGGCAGATGACATGGTTCCGGCGGGAACGCGAGGTGAACTGGTTGAAAGGATTTGGCGACGAGGCGGAGGTACAAGCTGAGGCGCTCGCGATTGTGCGTTCTGCAGTGATTTCCACAGTTCCCGGTGCTGGGGGAATGGACGTATAATCGCAGTGATGAGGCCAGCCGACTTCCTACCGCTTTACCTTCTTGGGGAGATTCCAGCCGACTGCAATTCATGAAAGCTACGCACGAAATATCAAACGCGGAACGGGTGCTTTTGGTGGGGGTGGGATGGAAACGCGCGCCTCGATTCCCGGGCATGCCGATGGGCGAACAGGGCCGGGAATCTTTGGCGGAATTGCAGGAACTGGCGCGAAGTGCGGGCGCGGAGATTGCGGGAAGTTTGTTTCAGGTGCGCGAGTCCGCGGATCCGGCCACTCTGGTAGGTCGCGGAAAATTGGACGAGATCAAGGCCGAAGCGATTGCCAATCATGCGCCGCTGATCATTTTTGACGTGGAATTGACGCCAATGCAGCAGCGGAATATTGAAGAGGCGACGGAACGCCGAGTAATCGACCGGACTCAATTGATCCTGGATATTTTCGCGCGACACGCGCGAAGCCGTGAAGGGCAATTGCAAGTGGAATTGGCGCAATTGAATTACATGTTGCCGCGACTGGCGGGTAAAGGCACGCAGATGTCGCGGTTGGGCGGTAAAAGCGGGGGTGGCGGATCCGGTGGGGCGGGAGGCGGAGCGGGACGCATCGGAGTTCGCGGACCTGGCGAAAAGAAATTAGAAACGGACCGGCGGCGGATTCGCGATCGCGTGCGGAAGATTCAAGACAGTATTGATGAAGTGCGGCAGCAGCGAGCATTGCGACGCGAGGCGAGGAATGCCGTGCCGCTGGGAACGATTGCGTTGGTGGGCTATACGAACGCGGGTAAATCGACGTTGTTCAATGCCTTGAGCCGCGCGGAAGTTTTGGTTTCGCCAAGAATGTTCGCGACGCTGGACCCGACGATACGAGCGCTACGGCTGCCTTCCAACCGACGGATCTTGATTTCGGACACTGTGGGATTTATCCGTGAACTGCCTAAGGGATTGATTACGGCATTTCGCGCGACCCTGGAAGAAGTGCAGGAGGCAGCGTTGCTGCTGCACGTGAGCGATATCTCGGATCCGCGTCACGAGGAATTGGATCGCGAAGTGGAAAAAATTTTGATGGATTTGAATGTGGCGGATCGGCCGCGATTGCGCGTGTTCAATAAGGTGGATCGGCTGAAAAGATGCCAGCGCGAAGAATTACAAGCAGCGTGGGAATCACCGGGAATTGGCGAAGAAGCACCCGTGCTGGTGTCCGCGACAACGGGAGAAGGCTTGGAGGAACTACTGGCGAAGATCGATGAAGTGTTGCCGGTCGACCCGATCGTGAAACTTAGTCTGCGCATGCCGATGAGCGAAGGGCGTTCGTTGGCGCTGATTCACGCGCTTGGCCGAGTGCTGCATTCCGAAGTGGAAAATTCGCACATGAATCTGGAAGCAGAAGTTCCGGAAACTGTAGCGCGGAGACTGAAGCTGAACGAGTTCCGGAAGAAGGGAACATCGCGGCGTTCCCCTGCGTTTAAATGAGTAGGAGGGTTGCGAGATGGCTGGATTCCTGTTGTGGTGCTTACTTTTGGTGGTTTGCTGGCCGCTGGCGCTGTTCGCATTGATCGCTTATCCCTTGGTGTGGTTGTTGCTGTTGCCGCTCCGACTCTTGGGGATCGCGGTGCATGGAGTTTTCGAATTGCTAAAAGCAATTCTCTTCCTGCCGGTCCGCGTGCTTCGAGGGCCTCATGCCATTTAGACCCCAGTCGAAATCTTGTGGAGATGACTTTCCGGTAACTAGCAAGACAGATTCAATGTAAACAAATTTTGATAAAAGTCGGCCTCTGACAAGGGTTTGCGAGGCAACAGGCATTGTGGAAAACGCTGTGGAAACTGAGGGGTAGGTTTCTGTGGGCGTTTCCGGAGCGCTGCGGATCCGCCATGAACGTTAAGTCAAGCTTCCTAATAAGACCTTCAATTGCCGTGAGTTACGAATGCGTAGGTACGGTTCATAGCTGTAATATGGGCGTAACCTGCAGAAAATTCCGAGAGGGCTTTTGCACAGCTTTGCAGCAAATGGTGTTACGAACTAGTATCTAACCCGTAGGGCGAGCAGGTGCGCGGTTTGGCGTAAACGCGAGATGAAGGAGTGTAGCTAGAGACCGAGCTCCAGAGCGTTGACGGGTCGAGGGGCGGAGTCTATAGTGGCCTTGGGGTGCTGATGACCCCTAGTCCCCTAGGATAAGCGCCCGGCCAGACCTGAGACATGAATCTCCCCAATTCCCTGACACTATTGCGTATCTTTTTTGTGCCGGTACTTATTGTGGTGCTGCTGACCCGCAGCCCAAATGTGGAACTATTCGGCTATACGGCGCACTTTGAGTTTTGGGGAGTATTGATTTTGTTGGTGGCAGCGGCGACGGACTGGGCGGATGGATACTTTGCTCGCCGCAATGAGCAGATCACGACGTTGGGAATTCTGTTGGATCCCATCGCGGACAAGCTGCTGATTTCCGCGTCGTTTATTTCGTTAGTAGATATGCATTTGGTGCCGGCGTGGATGGTGGTCATTATCATCGGCAGGGAATTTACGATATTGGGTCTGAGGAATATTGCTTCCGCAGAAGGGTTTACGATAGCCGCGTCGGTCCTGGGAAAGACCAAGATGGTGTTGCAGGTTTGCGCGGTTGCGGTGTTGATTGGCGCGGCGCGACATCCGTCGTTGAAGCCGATAGCCAAAGTCTTGTTGTGGCTGGTGGTAATCAGTGCGC
>JBAVNY010000554.1:0-3726 GCA_049691535.1 Candidatus Acidiferrum sp. | reverse complement strand
GTGGTGGCACAGGATGACTTATAGCAGCTGCTCGCGAAGCAAATCAAATCGACGGATCGTTGACGGTGGCGGTGGTAGTTGGGTTTTGACGGATAACAAATGACTCGTCAGAGAAAAACCAGCGCCTTCCGGAGTAACCGGGATTAACCGGATTCGCATTTAACGTATAGTTTGAGGGAGTTCCGTTTGGACCGTTACTCGCCGTGACCACATAGATGAAGTTGAATCCGTCCTTGATGTTAGGGGTCTGAGCAACAGGATCTGGAATTAATAGCGAATTTGTGGGGGAGGCAGGGCCGGTAGTACCGCCAAGAGACGAGAGATTTGTAGAATAACCCTGGCCATACTGGATCGAATACATGGACTGTGCAGTATTGATATCGCGAATGGTCTGAACGGCCGATGCCTCGTTGGCAGTCATTTTGGACTGGATCAAGCTTGGAATGGCAATCGCGGCGATAATCAAAATAATCGCCACGACGATCAGTAATTCGATCAGCGAGAACCCACTTTGTCTGCGTCTCATCTTCCGGCTCTCTCACCCTTCGGTTTTTTAGACTCCGAAATCCCAAGCGGCTTCACTAGGGTTAAAGCAATCGATGGGCCAACCTCGAGGGTCATTTCCAGGTAGGTTTGGCAGCGAAATGCTGACAAGAAACCCAACATTCTGCAAAAGACGTTTAAAAAGTGACAAGAAAAGTCAGTCTGCGGACAAAAAACCGTCACGTTGAACCTTATCATAATCACTGCCTATCCCGAGACCAAATGAAAAGGAGCAGGTCCGAGGACCTGCTCCGTTGATTTGATGCGATTCAGTTGTCGTCTTATAGAGGCGTGTTAGCCGCGGTGGTGCATCCGCCGCCGGTGGAGTTAAAGAACAATACTAAGTTCTGGTCGGAGCAGAACGATCGAGTTCCGGTTGTGCCTGGGCCAGAAGGCGAACCCACGGTGGTATAGCCGGTTCCTGCTGCCGAAGGTGTAACGGTGAAATAGTAGCCGCTCTTCGGTGTCGCGGCCGTCGAGGCTTTAGACAACAGATTGTCGATTAAGCAAGCGTTCGCAGCGGACGGCGTGGTGCAAGTCGCGCCCGGAGGTCCCAACTGAGCCAACGTCGCAAAGGTATTGGGATAGGTAGTGTTATAGGTCACTTCGCCGGTGTTGATGGTGCGGAGAGACGCTACGGCCGAAGCCTCGTTTGCTGCCATTTTGGAACGAATGAGGTTCGGGATGGCGATGGCGGCGATAATTAAGATGATAGCGACGACGATCAGCAGCTCGATGAGAGAAAATCCACTCTGTCTAGATCTCATTAGGTGATCCCTGGCCTTTTCCAAATTAGATTGGTTAGGAGCGTAACTTCAAGAAGGAAGCAATTGATGGGCCAGAGAGTGGCTACCGTTTTCTGTCCGATAACGTTCGAAAATGACCCAAATATCAGCTTTTATGCAAGAAAACTGAGGCAGGTAGACAAGAAATGGCAGGTGTGCAGACAAAAGCGGTCACCCGAGAAATGGCCAAGGAGCAGGGTGAAACAAAGAAAAACGGAGCAGGTCCGAGGACCTGCTCCGTTGATTTGATGCGATTCAGTTGTCTTACAGAGGCGTGGCGCTCGACGTGGCGCATGCGCCGCCGGTGGAGTTATAGAACAACACCAGGTTCTGGTCGGAGCAGAAGGAACGAGTTCCGGTCGTGCCCGGGCCGGAAGGCGAGGCCTGGGTGGCATAACCGGTTCCCGATGCCGAAGGCGCAACGGTGAAGTAGTAGCCGCTCTTCGGGGCTGTTGCCACCGAAGCACCGGCCAACAGGTTGTCGATCAAGCAAGCGTTCGCAGCGGACGGCGTGGTGCAAGTCGCGCCGCCGGGGCCCAACTGAGCCAAGGTCGCAAACGTGTTGGGCTAGGTATTGTTATACGTCACTTCACCGGTGTTGATGGTGCGGAGAGACGCAACGGCCGAAGACTCGTTCGCTGCCATTTTGGAGCGAATGAGGTTCGGGATGGCGATGGCCGCGATGATCAGAATGATCGCCACGACGATCAGCAATTCGATAAGAGAGAAACCCTTCTGCTTCTTCATGAGATCTCCTTGAGAGAATGTGTAGAGTGCCAGAGCACGCGGTGAAAGGATGCAAGTGAGAGGCCAATTTCAGGGGGCCCGTCTTTGACGCTGACTTCCGTGCTAACTATAAATTTATTAAGGGGTTAGAGAGTTCTGTCCAGCCCTATGAGGGGCATAGCATCGGGTTCCGCAGTGGGAAGTGACACTTAAGGTCACTCTTATCCGTCCAAAACTGTCACACGAGAAGTTCCAGCAAGCTAGCGCAAATGTCGAATAACCCCGGTACGTGAGCTCGATGCCCGGAGTTATGTCCGCTTTAGACAATCGGTAGCGCAAATTCTCGGTCTAACGTTGACCGACTTTGGATGTGAAGATAACGTTCAACAGATGAGCCCAAACGCACCGACGAGCAAGTTTTCCGATGGTTTTCGGCGTTGGGCCAGGTTACTTGCAACACCTACGGCGATATTTCTTGCAGCGTTGACGATCAGGGCCATTGCCCTGATGGTTTTTGATCGCTTAGAGGACGCGGCTACCAGCCGGTACCTTCCGTGGGGCCTTGAAGCCCTGATGATCTCTAAGTCACTCGCGGAGGGTGGTGGCTTCGCGTATACCTTCCCGCACTATCCGTATGTGACGGCGTGGCTGGCGCCGGTCTACCCGTGGCTGCTGTCGCTGGGACAAATTGTGTTGCGGTTACAGGGTGATAGAGTGGTGGTTTCCGCGCAAGTTCTGAACGTTTTGTGCTCCGCTTTAACGGTTTTTCCGATTTATCACTTGGGGAAGAAAGTTTATGGACTTCCGACGGGTGTAGGAGCGGGCTGGTTGTGGGCGTTGTCTCCCGTAGCTATTATCATGCCAATTGAATGGCTTTGGGATCAAAGCCTGGCGGCACTGTTGATGGCGCTGCTGCTGTGGATGACGTATTGGATACGGGAGTCGGCTTCGCCGCTACATTGGTCGGGATATGGATTACTTTGGGGAGCCGCGGCACTGACAAATCCATCTCTTTGCGTGATGATGCCCTTCCTGCTGCTGTGGTTATGGTTCCAGAGGAAGAGGAGCACTGCGATCTCAGGCGCGCTGCTGAGCCGAGCCGTGCTGTTCTTTGTATTGGCCATTCTTCCATGGACCATACGGAACTACTTTGAAGTTGGGGGACTGTTCTTCATCAAATCCAATTTTGGGCTGGAACTGTGGCTCGGAAACAACCCCAGGATTGCGAATCAGGACCTGTACTCGGTGGCAGAGCAACACCCGATGGGTAACTATCGAGAGTATAAGCTGCTGCTGATGACCGGGGAGCCAGTGTATAGCCGACTCAAGCAACGAGACGCTATCGCGTTCATTCGGGCGAACCCGGTTACGTTCCGCCGGCTCTGTTACTATCGATTTGTAGACACTTGGACGGGCCTTCTGGACTCGGAACAAGACCATTACATATTGCCGCTAGGAATTCGCATACCTTATGTTCGGGGGGTGGCGCTGTTTTCGCTGGTGGCATTCGCGGGAATATTTTTAGGTTTTTTCCGAAATGCGCGTGAATCAATGCCGCTCGTTTTGTGCGTAGTGATCTTCCCAATTCCGTATTACGTTACGCACAGTTCGCTTCGCTACCGGCATCCGATTGAACCGGTGATTGTCATATTTGTCGCGCTGGCCGTAACAT
>JBAVNY010000553.1:0-1823 GCA_049691535.1 Candidatus Acidiferrum sp. | reverse complement strand
ACGTAACACCGTTAACGATTTCGTCGTTTCCAGGGTAGACGGCACCGTAGGCACTGGACTTCTGACCGTTTCGAACAATGGGGGTCAGTCCTACCAGGAATTGCAGTTCACCGGACGCTATCAGTTCCACAGGCACTTCCTCACCGCCTCGTATGTACACTCCAAGACGTATGGAGACCTGAACGACTTCTTTCAGTTCTTTGGAAACGTTGCCAAGCCGGTCATTCAACCCAACGAAGAAGGGCGCCTTTCGTTTGATGCTCCGAACCGGTTCCTGCTGTCCGGTGAGATTCAAGGACCATGCAAGCTGCTATTCGCTCCCGTGTTCGATCTGCACACGGGATTTCCCTACTCTGTGCAAAACGAGTATCGCGAATACATAGGCCCGCGCAATACGCGGCGTTATCCCGAGTTTTCCTCCTTTGACCTGCAGGTTTCCCGCCCGGTCTCGATACCAGCGGTCCGCGACCGGAGAATCCGAGGCCGAGTCGGTTTCGCGGTCTTCAACCTTTTCAATCACTTCAATCCGCGTGATGTGCAGACCATCGAAGAGAGTTCTCACTTCGGTGGATTCTCCAATAACGCGTGGCGCGAATTTCGCGGGAAATTCACTGTGGAGTTCTAACTATGAGGATTCGAACCATCGTCATTCTATGCCTCGCTTTGGGATCAATATCCCAATGCCAAGCGCAGCAAGTTCCAACGCTGGGTGTCAACGAAATCATCGCGAGGCTGATGGACCATAACAGCCAGAGAGAAAGGCTCCAAGCCGGTTACACCGGTACCAGACGCTATGTGCTTGAAAACCAGAAGTTCAATAAGCGGGCCGAGATGCTCGTAAGCGTCAATTGCGATCCCGACGGAACGAAACATTTCGAGGTTGTTTCAGAAGAAGGATGGAGTTCCGCAAACAAGCGAGTGTTGCGAAAGATGCTCGAATCCGAGACAGAAACTTCACGGCCCCAAATTCGTCCCAGAGCCAGCCTTACACCCGAGAATTATCGTTTTGAAATGCTCGGCAGCGATTTACTAGAAGCTCGACCTGCTTACGTCATCCAAGTTCTGCCGAGCCGCGAAGACAAATACTTGTTCGAGGGCCGCATCTGGATTGACACCGAAGATTTTGCGGTCGTTCGAGTCGAGGGCAAGCCGGCAAAAAATCCCTCCTTCTGGACCCACAGCGTCAATTTCGTGCAGGTGTATCACAAATCCGGAGCCTTCTGGTTTCCGCTCTTGACGGAAAGCGTGACCGATGCGCGCATCTTTGGAACGACCGCGGTCACGATTAGCTACTTCGATTATCAACCGAATTCGTCTGCCAGGTCGCCCCTATCGGCTAAATCACTGACAGATCAGATTGAGGCAAATTATGCAAACAAGTAACACGGCTGTCATTCTCGCAGCGGGACTGGGAAGCCGCCTGAATAGCGTGTCGGGTTTTCTTCCCAAGCCGCTCGTACGATTCGAAGGCGTTCCTCTGCTTGAGCACGTTATGTCTGGAGCGAAGCAGGCGGGGATCGAGCGCTTTGTAATCGTGGTAGGGCACCAGGGCCATATGGTGCGTCGCTGGTTCGCGGGCAGTTCGCTTCGCGCCACGCCCGTGACCTGGGTGGAAAATAACGAATACCAGAAGAAAAATGGCATTTCGCTGCTCAAGGCCCGAAATGCTGTCGACCAGCCATTTCTACTTCTGATGTCAGACCACATCTTTGAGCCAAATACTGCCGCTTGTCTGCTTCGACAGCCCTTGGCCAACAACGAAACCATTCTCGGAGTGGATCACAAGTTGGACTGCATTTTTGATCTGGACGACGCCACTAAGG
>JBAVNY010000552.1:0-3865 GCA_049691535.1 Candidatus Acidiferrum sp. | reverse complement strand
GTGTTACTCCGGGAAATGGATCGGAAAGGGTCTGTACGGTAAATGATTCCCATTTGCCCTCGATCGCCGTCACATTGATTTTTCCTTCGCGCAGCAAGCGATCGATTAGCGCACTTTTCCCCAAAGTGCCAATAACGATCGCTTTCGAGCCGAGCGCATCACCGGTATGAACGATGCCAGGAGTACAGTCCGTCACCCGATTGATGTCGGTCTGAAGATTCGCGACGGCGCGCTGCACACCCGGAAAATCATCGGAATCGACATACAGGACCGCAGCCTGCCTGGCACGGACAATAGCGAAATTCCCTGCGTTATCGTTCTTTTCCACGTACTGAGTCTGTCCCAGACTATAGCCATCAGCGGGAAACAAGAGAAAGACAGCGAGAATTAGCAACGCAGCGGGAAGCAGATTTAGCGAGCACGTCAGCGAGAAAGAAGATGCATCAGCTTTTCCGACTGATGTGGATTTCACGTAATTGTCGTATGCGCGCATGGCGCTTCAGTTGACAGTTTTTGCGCTGGGCACATCGAGTGCATGGCGAAGCGCCGGATAGATCTGCGAATACACGCGATAGTTGCGCTGCATCAGGGCGCTTGTTTCCCGGTTGAGCTCAATGCGGGTGGCAACTCGCACCACCGCATCGCATGCCTGATCAACATTCGTCCAGACCTTTGCTCCCACGCCTGCCAGAATCGCGGCACCGAATGCGGCGCCTTCTTCCGCGACCAAAATCTCCACAGGAGCGGCGTATACATCGGCTTGAATCTGGCGCCAGAGTGGAGACCGCGCACCACCGCCTCCGAGACGAATGTTTCGCACGGGCACGGCAATTTCTTCAAGAATCGTAAACGTGTCTTTCAAGCTGAAGGCTACGCCTTCAAGTATGGCGCGAATCAGGTGCGCGCGTGTATGCGAAGCAGTCAGCCCAACGAATGCGGCCCTAGCGTTGGGGTCCAGGTGTGGCGTGCGCTCTCCCATCAAGTAAGGAGCCCAGAAAGCACCGTCCGCTCCGGCAGGAACGCCCCCGGCCATCTCGGTCATGAGTTCGTAGGGATCACCGTTAGCATTTGCAGCGCAAAACAATTGATCGCGAAACCATCGCAACGATAAGCCCGCCGCTTGGGTTACGCCCATCACATGCCAGCGATCGGGAATCGCGTGACAGAAGGAGTGCAAACGGCCCGCAGGATCAAGGGCGGGTCGATCGGTTGCGGCAAAAACTACTCCGGAAGTTCCTATCGTGGCGCTTACGGTACCCGGCCGCGTAATGCCTATGCCGACGGCGCCGGCCGCCTGGTCCCCAGCACCCGCGACGACCGGAGTGCCCACCGCGAGGCCAGTTTCTTGAGCGCCGAGTGCGGAGACTTGACCGCAAACATCCTGGGACTCAAACAGTCTCGGCAGCATTTTTGGATCAAGGCCGGTCTTGCTGACGACTTCATTCGCCCAAGCTCGGTTGGCGACGTCGAGCAGAAGCGTTCCGGAAGCGTCGGCCACATCGCAGGCAAATTCGCCGGTCAACCGGTAGCGCACATAATCTTTCGGCAATAAAAGTTTACGGGCGCGATCCCAGTTGTTCGGTTCGTTTTGGCGAACCCACAACATTTTAGTGAGAGTAAAATTTGTGAGGGGCGGGTTGCAGGTGAGTTCAATCAGACGCTTTTGACCGAAGAGGCGGCGAAGTTCCTCACATTGCGCTTCCGTACGCTGATCGCACCAAATCAGAGCCGGGCGAATGACTTCGCCGTTTTCATCGAGTAAGACCGCGCCGTGCATCTGCCCGGAAAAACCAACAGAGCAAATAGAAGCGGCATCGATACTTGCGGATTGCATGGCTTTGCGCACAGCCAGGATGGCGGCGCGCCACCAGTCTCGCGGATCTTGCTCGGCCCAGCCTGGCCGGGGGCTCGCGAACGGGGCATGCTCCTCGCTTGCAGAGGCAAGGATTCTGCCTTTCTGGTCGACGATGACCGCCCGCGTTCCACCAGTGCCGACGTCAATTCCCAGAGTAGGAATGGCCCCTCCGATCCGCGCGGCGCCTGACTGTATATTGCGCGAAAGCGCCGTCGTGAACTCGATTATCTGACGCCGGTAAGAATATCAACTGTCATTTGATCCAGTTTCTCGTAAGGAAGCTGTTTGCGCAGTATGGCATCCTTGTCGAAGGAATGCGCCAGCAAGGCCTGCGCGCTGGTCTTTGAATATTTCGCAGTGGATGGCACCGACTTGCCATCTCGCGAAATTTCGTGCAGGAGCGCCTGGATTTCTTTATCGGCATTCCAGCGCTGACCTTTTTCCTTCAGGATCAAATAGGTTCGCATGCATCCGCGCGCAAAATCCTTGACTCCCGCGCAGTCCTCGGTGCGATAAGCGTGAGCGTCAAAGTGACGCGGCCCGTCGTAACCAACGTCTTCCAAAAATTTCACCAACCAGAAACTTGACTTCAGATTTGCCGAGCCAAAACGCAGGTCTTGATCGAATCTCCCCGGCATCTGGTCGTTCAGGTCGATGTGAAACAGCTTACGGGCTTCCCAAGCTTGCGCGACACCGTGGACAAAATTCAGTCCGGACATTTGTTCATGAGCCATTTCTGGATTGACACCGACCATCTCGGGGTGGTCGAGGGTAGAGATGAATCCGAGGTAGTGGCCAGTGGTGGCCATATACAAATCGCCTCGCGGCTCGTTCGGTTTGGCCTCGAGGGCAAGCCGCATACCATATCCCTTGTCGATATTGTATTCGCACAAATAATTGACCGCTTCGCGCAGGCGTTTTATGGCGTCATCTGGACGCCGGCATGCGTCCGTCTCCACGCCTTCGCGTCCGCCCCACAAAACGAATATCTTGGCACCGAGTTCCGCCCCAAGATCCATGGCCGTCAGTGTTTTCTGGATCGCGTAGGCGCGCACCTCCGGATCGTTGGCGGTGAAAGCGCCGTCGCGGAAAACAGGATGAAAGAACAAGGAAACCGTAGCCATGGGCACAACGATCCCGCCGTCGCGGCAGGCACGCTGAAACTTACGTACGATGGCGTCCCGCTCCGATGGACTGGCATCGATTGGTACCAGGTCGTTGTCGTGTAGGTTCACGCCCCAGGCTCCTATCTCCGAGAGGATGCCGACAACCTCTTCAGGCGACATGACCGGACGAACGAAATCACCAAAAGGATCTCGTCCTCGATTTGCGAGTGTCCACAGGCCGAAGGAAAACTTGTGCTGTGGTTTTGGCTGGTATGATCCCTCATTACTCATGGCGTCTCCTCAGCGACTGCGCGGATGCGTGTGACGCGAAGCCTAAGGCTAGATGAGTCCGTCGCTCGGTGACGTTTCGCAGGTAAAGGGAGGCAGTCTTCCACCGCGGACGGAAAGCACCTGATAGGAAGGTGCGAGTCTACGGCGCATGAGACAGATCCTCGACGAAACGTCTCGAGCAAAATGATTCAGTTTTCGGCTTCCGACGTGTACGTTAACGACGATATATAGTATCATCTGCCGAACGCATTTCAAGAATGCAAAACTTGAATCTTTGTGGGGAGTCCTCATGACGCCTGTTCCTCTTTTTGCTATTCACCAACCGCAAATAACGTTCTGGCAACTTAATCTCGAACACGCCTTTCAAGAGGCCGCATGAAAAAGGGTCGCGCTACATCCACCGCCAAAAGCAAGGAGCTTCCTGCCTACAAAGATTCCAAGTTGCCTGTGAAGCGTCGGGTTCGAGATCTGCTTTCCCGCATGAGCTTGGACGAAAAAGCAGCCCAGATGGTTTGTATCTGGCGAGAAAAAGTGGACACGCTGGTGGATGGCAACGGTGATTTTGACCACCAAAAAGCGAAAAAAGCGTTTGCGGCCGGGCACGGGCTTGGAC
>JBAVNY010000551.1:0-3036 GCA_049691535.1 Candidatus Acidiferrum sp. | reverse complement strand
GCCTCAAGTCAACGCCAGTCCGTCCGACCTTGCAGTTTTCATCACACCAAGCGATTCTCGCGGCTTCACAAGGCCGCCGAATTTTGCGCCGGAAAGTAGCTAGTATCCGAATATTCGTGGATCGGGTCTCACTGGCGCGATCGGAGAGGGCCGTGTCACTTGCATGATGGCGTTAGGGGCGTACCGGCGACATTGTGATCATTTGTCAGCCTGTTTTTCGATCGGCTATAGGACAATTTTCTTGTCGCGGCAGTCGCTCCGATCCGTAGCGTGTTAGGCTTGCCGTAGGCTGGGTGTCACATGGTCGCAATAGCACACATTCCAAGAGCGTCACCCCCCGGCCGTCATGCAAACAGATCACCATCATTTTTCCGTCATACTTCAAAATCGGAGTGTGGCTATTTAGGCACGAAGCTTAGGGGTGTAATCGCTTATAGTTACCCCAGAATATGGTCGCTTATCGATCAGATCCGAGCGGGCGGAGCCAGAGGGGAAAAAGATGATGAAGAAGTTTTTGCTGGGTACGGTTGGTCTTGTTGCAATGGCCGCTCCTGCGGTCGCCGCTGATCTCGCTGCGCGTCCGTACACCAAGGCGCCACCTCCGATAGTAGCCCCGATCTACAACTGGGGTGGCTTCTATATCGGCGCGAACGGCGGATATGCCTGGAGCAATCAGTGCATCAACGTGACTGCGCTTAGCGGGGTCGCCGACGTCTTCGCTGAAGGTTGCAGGGATTCAGGGGGTGGAGCGGTCGGTGGCCAGATAGGTTATCGCTGGCAGACGGCATCGTCGTGGGTGTTCGGGCTTGAGGCTCAAGGGGACTGGGCCAATATCCGTACTTCGCGCACCAGCCTCTTACTTCCCGCGGATACCTGGAGGTCCAAAATCGTTGGATTGGGTCTCTTCACGGGTCAGATTGGCTACGCATGGAATGCCTCCCTGTTTTATGTGAAGGGCGGCGCTGCGGTCGCCAACCAGCGTTGGGATTTATTCAATACTGTGACTGGCGTTGGATTGGCCTCGGCAGAACGGACACGTTGGGCTGGGACGGTCGGTGCTGGCTGGGAGTACGGCTTCGCGCCGAATTGGAGCGCCGGCATAGAATACGACTATATTTTTAGGGAGAGCGATAGCAGAACGTTCTTGACGCCGGGGCTGGCGCCTGCCGTCTCGTCCATCACAGCCAATACCAGGTCAGACATCAATATGATCACGGCCCGCATCAACTACCACTTCAACTGGGGCAGCCCGGTCGTCGCGAAGTACTGATCTAGGATTCTCTCCAGCGACTCAAAGCCCCGGCATCGTCCGGGGCTTTTTTTGTACCCGCCTTGGTGGATTTAAAGATCGCGCGGATGTCGCAGTTGGGTCATTCACGTCAGTTTCGCGATGCCCGCGCTACTTCCGCTTATCCCCCAACAGCGGCGGTACAGATGGACATTGCGGCATGTCTCAAACAAGCCGACGCGGAAGTCGCCACCGCCTGCCAGACCATTTAGCCGACTATACGGCTGCCCCCAGATTGAGTAAGTTTTGGGCCATATTCGAGTTATTGCAGCTTTCCCGGACCGGAGCGCATCGAAATGGCGAAGCGCGGACGAGCGGTGCGTAGATCTCCAACTAGAAGCAAGGTGCCAACGAAGCGCCAGCGTGTGCCTGATGTGGTTGTTGATCTAAAGAAGGAAAATGCAGCTCTCAGACTCGAACTGACGGAAGCGCTGGAGCAGCAGACCGCGACGTCCGAGGTGCTCAAGGTGATCAGCCGCTCGACGTTTGACCTGCAGCCTGTGCTCGATACGTTGGTCTCGTCGGCATGTCGCTTATGCGAAGCAGATATCGGAACCATCCGATATCAAGATGGTTCAACCTACCGTCTTGCCGCAGACTATGGCTGCACTCCTGAGTGGCACGACCATTTAGCGCGCCAATCGCCCAAACCGGACCGTGGTACGATTTTTGGGCGAACTATTGTCGAGGGCGGCACCGTCCATATCCCGGATGTCCTTAATGATGCCGAATTTACCCGGCTGGAAGCGCAAAAGCTGATGGGCTTCCGGGCGGCGGTCGGCGTTCCTCTGATACGAGAAGGTCAGGTTTTTGGCGTATTGTGTCTGCTTCGCTTTGCGCCACGCTCCTTCACCGAGAAACAAATCGAGTTGGTCGAGACTTTCGCCGACCAGGCCGTGATCGCGATCGAGAATGTCCGGCTGTTCGACGAGGTACATGCCAAGACACGCGACCTCACCGAGTCGCTGCAGCAGCAGACAGCGACTTCCGAGGTATTGAAGGTTATCTCCAGCTCGCCTGGCGAACTGGAAACTGTTTTCAATTCAATGCTGAAAAACGCCGTGAGCATCTGCGATGCCAAATTCGGAAACCTATTCCTGATTGACGGCGATAGCGCCCACTGGGAGGCAGGAGTGGGCACGCCTCCCAAGCTTGCTGAGTATTTTACGCAATCAAGATCGTTTCGGCCGACGCCGGGTAGCCACCTGGATCGCGTCATGCGGACAAAGGACGTGAGCCACACTGCCGACGACGCTGCTGAAGCGGTGGTCGGCGCGGCAGCAAGACTAGGGGGGGCGCGATCTAGCGTCTGCGTGCCGATGGTCAAGGATGAAGCGTTAGTCGGCGCTATCTTCATCTACCGCACTGAAGTGCGGCCGTTCACCGACAAACAGATCGACCTGGTCAAGAACTTCGCCGCACAGGCGGTTATTGCCATCGAGAATACCCGGCTGCTCAGGGAACTGCGCGAATCCTTGCAGCAGCAAACCGCAACCGCCGACGTGCTCAAGGTTATCAGCCGCTCGGCGTTCGATCTACAAAAGGTTCTCGATACTCTTGCGGCTTCCGCAGCCCGTTTGTGCGAAGCCGATATTGCCGTGATCCATCGTCGCTTTGGGGACAATTTCCAAGGCGTGGCAAGCGTCGGTCTCTCCGAAGAGCAAAGCCGCGCGATTCAGGATATGTACCACGAGCCTGGTCGCGGGTCGCTTGGCGCACGTGTCTTGCTGACGCATGCGCCCGTGCTC
>JBAVNY010000550.1:0-4089 GCA_049691535.1 Candidatus Acidiferrum sp. | reverse complement strand
TCGATCAACCCCTGGGTGATCGCAGTCACCGTTACGCTCGCCACGTTCATGGAAGTTTTGGATACTTCCATCGCCAATGTGGCCCTGCCGCACATTGCCGGAAATCTTTCTGCCGGCCAGGACGAGTCCACCTGGGTGCTTACCTCCTATCTCGTTTCCAACGCCATCGTTCTGCCGCTCTCCGGCTGGTTTTCTTCCATCATCGGCCGCAAGCGTTTCTACATGGGCTGCGTCGCGATCTTCACCATCAGCTCGTTTCTCTGCGGCCTCGCGCCCAGCCTCGGCATGCTGGTTTTCTTCCGCATTCTGCAGGGCGCGGGTGGCGGCGGTTTGCAGCCCAGCGAACAAGCCATCCTCAACGACACATTTCCTCTCGCAAAACGGGGCATGGCCTTCGCTGTCTACGGTATCGCCGTGGTCGTCGCGCCCACCATTGGCCCATGGCTCGGCGGTTACATTACCGATAATTTTTCGTGGCGCTGGATTTTCTACATCAACATTCCCGTCGGCATCATTTCTCTCGTTCTCACCTATTTCCTCGTGTCCGATCCGCCGTACATGAAGCGCAGCAGCCTCAAAGAAGGCTTCCGCATCGACTACATTGGCATCGGCCTGATCAGCCTCGGTCTCGGCAGCATGCAAATCATCCTCGACAAGGGCCAGCGCGAAGATTGGCTTTCCTCCAACTTCATTCGCGTGTTCGCTGTCCTGATGCTCATCGGAATCGTCGCGGGAATTATTTGGGAACTCCGCGAAAAGCATCCCGTGGTCGATTTGAAGATGCTGAAAGATCGCAACTTTGCCATCGCCACCACCGCGATGTTTTTCCTGGGCTTCGTGCTTTATTCCAGCACCGTGCTGATTCCGCAGTTGCTCCAGCAACTACTGGGCTACTCCGCGGAGATGGCTGGTCTCGCTCTTTCGCCGGGTGGTGCGGTCATCATGTGCATGATGCCCGTAGTGGGTATTCTCGTTTCTAAACTGGACGCTCGAATTCTCATCACCTTTGGCTGCACGGTTTCCGCGCTTGCTTTATTCGTCATGGCTGGTTGGAACCTGAACCTCGATTACAAACACGCCGTCTACGGCCGCATGTTGCAGAGCTTTGGCCTGGCGTTTCTCTTCATCCCGATCAACGTTGCCGCCTTTGCCTTTGTGCCTAAGGAAAAGACCAACATGGGCACCGGCATCATCAACCTTGCTCGCAACATCGGTGCCAGCGTCGGCATTGCCACCGTCACAACCATGCTCGAGCGCCGCACCCAGTTCCACATGGCGCAGCTCATGGACCACGTCAACAATATGAACGCCGCCTTTCGTAATAGCGTCGCCGGCTTCACCACCGTTTTCGTGGCCGGCGGCTCTAGCACCACCGATGCCACCAGCCGTGCCTACGGAATGATTTATGGCATGGTCCAAAAACAGGCCGCCATGCTGGCCTTTCTCGACAATTTCAAAATGCTCGGCGTCGTCTTTTTCCTGGTGATTCCTATCATGTTGCTGTTGAAGAGGCCCAAAGGCCACCGGGGAGACGTACCAGTACATTAACGAGGTTTGTAACTTTTTCGCGTTTCGTGACTCTAGTTGAGGATACATGGGGGAGCAAATGGCTACGCAAGCGATTGCAACAACCGCTACACAACTCAGTGATCAGAAGGCCACTGAGCAGAAGCTGATTCGAGCGGGTCAACGGGGAGACGCCCAGGCGATCGAGACTTTATTTCGCCGCTACCAGCGCCCGCTCTTTCAAACCGCACTTCGCGTCCTTGGCAACGCGGAAGATGCCGAAGATGCATTGCAGGATGGATTGCTGTCGGCTTATCGCAACTTGAAGCGATTTGAAGGCCGCTCGCAGTTTTCTACCTGGCTCACGCGCATCGTGATTAACGCTGCTTTGATGAAGCGCCGCAGCGCCAAGGCTCGGCCCGCGCTTTCGCTCGACGACACTCTCAATGAGGACGATATTCCGGCCTCCGAGCGGTATGCCGATGACGGCCCGAATCCCGAGCAGGTCTATGTGGGTACGGAGATCCGCGAGATCATCAACGAAAATCTCGATGAACTCTCGCCACTTCTTCGCACCGCGTTCGTCCTGCGCGAAGTGGAAGGCTATTCCACCGGCGAAGCCGCCAAGAAACTCGGCGTCACCGAGAATACGCTGAAGGCTCGCCTGTGGCGCGCCCGTCACCAACTCGCCGAGCGCCTTGGCCACCGGCTCCGTCGCATGAAGGACGGTATGAGTGGCAACATGTCTGGCGACGAAGCTTGCAGCTACTGCTAATTCACCAAAACGCAGCCCATCAAAGAAGGCCGCCTTCGAGGCGGCCTTCTCTTTTTTGCCGTTATCTCTGGTCTGTTTTACAGCTGTGCGTGGCTGAGATTGAACTCCGGTCGGGATGACAGATTGCCGAGGCCGATCGGTGGTTAGTCAATTCGGCGCATTGTAACCATCACTCCACTCTCCAAGGCGACCGCTCCGGCCAGTGCCGAATCGCGTCCGCCGCCCACGCCGTTGTCTTATCAGCGTGGCACGTGGTGCATGGATTCGGAATCTTATATTTGTCCGTCATCTCCGGCGTAACAAACGCAAACGTATGCGAACGCACTTTCACATCCGCAATTTCTGTCGCTGTCTTCGGCATGTGACACGCGATGCAACTGCTTCCCGTCGATCCCTTCACATGGTGGGTGTGCTCCTCAATCGTTCCAGTGCGCGGCCCATTCACTGATTGCGGCCCGTGGCAATCGAGACAAATCGCGTCGCCGGGTTTCCGCAATTGCGCGTAGTTCTCCGTTCCGTGCACATCGTGACAGCTCGCGCAGGTCACTCCCCGCCGGTACATCAGGCTTTGCACAAAATCATTTCCCTGCATCCGATTCTTGTGTGCGCTGCCATCCGGGTAATGTGTGAACGTCGCTTCTCCCAGCGTGTGCTCCTCCAGTTGCCAGAAATCGCGCAACTTTAGACCCACGCGATATCCCACCGGCCAATCAAAATAATTTCCCGCGATAGGATTGGTCAGCGGGCGCCCCTGTGAATGACACTGAATGCAGCTATCGTTGGCCTGCACATAATCCATGCGCGACGGATTCAAAATGTTTCCGCGTGTAGGGTGCGCCACGTGCTCGCTGCCTGGCCCATGGCACTTTTCGCAGCCCACATTCCACTCCGCCACCTGCTTGGTGTGTATGTTGTAGTCCACCGAATGGCAGCCATCGCATGTCGGACCTGTCGGCCGCTGCAGTTTGTAAGGCGGATATAACGTCGCCCACCAGTCCGTTCCATTCGCCACGAAATACGGCCGCCACACCCGATTCTTGACGTCCCACTGCGCTGGCTGCGGAAAATATTCACCGCCAATCTTCGTAAAGTAGCGTTGCTTCCAGATGCTGCCATACACGAAAGCAACATCTTCTTTTGTGAAGTGCGCAATCGGGTCCGCCCTCAAATCCGGAATGATCGCTTCGGGATGCTCGCGCGGATCGCGCACCACGTTGGCCATCGGCGTCTTTCGCCAATGCTCGTAAATTTCGCGATGACACTTTTCGCATTGCGCCGACCCCACATAGCGTGCCGCGTCAATGGTCTTAAATTGTTGCGTTTGCTCTTCGCCGGTCAATCCTTGCAGGCTGCGGATGTACACCACCAATTTCCAACTATCATCGCTCTGCTCGTCGTGCGGCCTGGCCCACCCAGGCATGCCGGTCAGTCGCACTCCATTTCGAATGATGTAGCGGATCTCTCCGTCCGTAAGCCGCTGCGTTTCCGTGGCTCGCAAATCCGGCACTTTTGGGTATAGGTTTTGGCCTACGTCCGTGCGTCCCGTGCCATCGGCTCCGTGACACACTGCGCACCGGTCGACGAAGCGCTCTCGCGCTTCTTTCAGTACATCCGGGGTTGCTTTAAACGGATTTTCTCTTCCAAGCGGGCCTTACGGGGTATCGACAAATTGCGCGCCGCGCGCGCTACCGTTCGTTCCAGATATGATGGCTGGTCTGCCGTACTGAAGCCGCGCCAAATCAATCGGGCACCGTAGAACCCCAGCGCCGCCAACACCATCACAACCGGCAGTACACGAAGCCTCGACG
>JBAVNY010000549.1:0-1719 GCA_049691535.1 Candidatus Acidiferrum sp. | reverse complement strand
GTTGCTCGGAAGGGACTTCAAGACGTTCGGTTTACCGGACGATTGACACGTAATGAAGCGCTCGCCGCGATGAAGAAAGCCGCTTTCCTGGTGGTCCCGAGTGTTTGGTACGAGGCGTTTGGGCTGGTGGTTGCGGAGGCTTTCGCATGCGGAACACCGGTGCTGGGCGCATCCGTCGGCGCGATTCGAGAAATGCTAGACGACCATATGACTGGCTTGCAGTTCGCACCTGACGACTCCGAAGGGTTGGCTATCAAGGTTGCGTGGGCCTGGCAACATTCTGCCCAGTTAGAAGCGATGGGGAGAGCAGGACGACGAGTTTATGAGGATCGCTACAGTGCTGAAGTCAACTACAAGCTGTTGATGAACATCTATGATTCGGCAGTCGAAGCGCATGGCCGACGCAAGGAAAGCTGGAGGCATCGAAATGCCGCCTAGCTTCGGCGTCCTTGGAGTGAATGTGCACGCCGTGCAGATTCCAGAGGTGGTCTCCCAGATCCAACATTGGATTGACACTGGAGCGAGAGGCCGCTATATCGCAGTAACAGGTATGCACGGAATAGCCGAGTCGCTGTCAGATGCTGAGTTCCGAAGCGCGCTAGACTCCGCCGATTTGGTCGTGCCCGACGGGATGCCTCTTGTCTGGCTGGGTCGATGGCACCGCCATCCGCTCAAGCGCCGAGTGTACGGGCCGGAACTAATGGAAACGTTTTGCCGAGAGACGGGATCCGCTTATCGCCATTTTTTTTACGGAGGAGGAATCGGAACTGCGACCGCCCTTGCCAACTCCTTGCAGCAACGTTACGAGATCGTGGTGGCGGGAACTTACACTCCACCGTTCCGCCTACTTACAGAAGACGAATTGCGAAGTGTCGTTCAGCGACTGGAGGAAGCGAAGGCCGACATATTGTGGATTGGGCTGAGCACTCCAAAGCAGGAAAAGTGGATGCACGACAATCGCGAGACTCTTCCAGCCGCTGTAATGCTGGGTGTGGGCGCGGCCTTTGACATTAATTCCGGCAACACACGTCAAGCTCCTAGATGGATGCGTGAAAGAGGATTGGAGTGGATGTTCCGCTTGCTCACCGAACCGCGAAGGCTTTGGCGTCGTTATCTCGTCTTAATTCCGAGAGCAGTATGCCTTTTTCTGCTCGAACTCGCAGGGCTTTTGCGTCGCTCCACCAAACCACCTCTTATATCTGACAATTCATAACACCCACTAAAGGACACGATCATGTCAAAGCAAGCAAGACTTCTGGTTACAGGGGCGGGTGGATTTCTGGGACACCATCTGGTGAGTCGGCTAAAAGCGGAAGGGCACTGGGTACGCGGCGTTGACCTCAAGGAACCGAACTACGAACCAAGTCAGGCGGACGAGTTCGAAATCCTTGACCTGCGACAGTACGATAGCTGCCTACAGGCGACGCGGGGCCAAATCGCTCAGGTTTACAATCTCGCGGCGGATATGGGAGGTATTGGATACATCAGCGCCTCCCACGCCGCAATTGCCAGGAACAACATACTCATTAACACGCACATGCTCGAAGCTTCGCGGCTGAACGGTGTTGCCCGCTTCCTCTTTTCTTCCTCGGCCTGCGTCTACGCGGGCTATAAGCAACAGGACACCGACATTGCGCCGTTGCGCGAAGAAGACGCGTATCCTGCGGATCCGGAGCCAGGCTACGGTTGGGAGAAGCTTTTCACCGAAGAGCTATGTCG
>JBAVNY010000548.1:0-1516 GCA_049691535.1 Candidatus Acidiferrum sp. | reverse complement strand
ATCGGATCGTGATACTACCCAAACTGGGGATGACCAGGAATTCGATACTGGGGCGTTAAGCGAGTTGTCCGATGGATTAATGCTGCTTACCGAACCGAGGGCTGCTGCACTGGCCTGATTCGCAACATATAGCTTGCTTCCATTCGGGGTCTCGGCCAAGGCCACGGGTTCCGGTTTTGGGACAGATAGGCTGAGCGGAATTATTTGGGTAACTGCGTTGAGAGCTGTAGAAATGGCGGCGACGGTTCCAGTGCCAAAATTCGCTGCATAAACTCTGTCATTCTGCGTAGTGGTTACGAATATAGGAGCGGAGCCCGGCGGCAAGGTGATTGTCGTTACCGGATTGAGGTTCGAAGAAGTTGGAGCACCCGGCTGAAATTCTGAAATTGTGTCTTCGAATCGGTTGGCGACGTACACCTCGTTCATATCCGGAGTCAGAAGTGCATGCACCGAGCCGATGCCTGTCTTAACCACTCCTGATATCGTGTCGCCCGAAACATCAATCTGGCTGCTTGTGCCGGAATTTTGGGGGCCATTGTCGCTGATAACGAACATAGCCTTGATAAAAGCGGGATTCGGGGGGTTAGGAGTGATTGGAGTGGCAACAGGCCGGTAGTTGTTTCCACAACCCTCACAAACCAATAACAGCGCTAGAAGTCCAGATGAACAAGCCCCGCGCACTACCTTCATTCCCACCCCGGCATAAAAGTCATGTCGCTGCAATCTCTATGATCGTAAGAAGTTTTTCCATTCTAAACGCCAAACAGAGGTGAGCGCTAGCGATCGGACTATTTTGAGGACGGAGTCAACGGATGCGTTCCCCATCTCGAACCCAATATGCACGCCGGTGTTACGGTCCGGTTACTATGGTTGATTGCCCATGGCTCGGTGCCCGCATATAATTTGGCTACTCTTGCCCGACACTAGAGGTTCGATTCCCCCATGTCAAAGGCCACAGGTGCCGAGCTTAGCCGCCAATCGCAAGAACTAACAATCTTCCATGATGTGGCGAAGGCCCTTACCTCGTCTCTCGACCTGGATTCCATACTGCAAACAATTATGGACAAGATGGCGGAGTACTTCCGTCCGGAGACATGGTCCTTGCTGATGCTCGATCACGAGCTAAATGAGCTTTACTTCGCCATTGTCGTTGGGGAAGCGTCGGAGTCCCTAAAGAATGTGAGACTTAAAGTTGGCGAAGGGATAGCTGGCTACGTGGCCAAACATGGCGAGAGATTGATCGTGCCTGATGTCGCTGCCGACGCTCGCTTCACCAAGCGGATCGATGAAATGACGAAGTGGGAGACACGCTCCATCATCTGCGTGCCAGTGCGGTCCAAGCTGCGTGTCTTGGGAGTAATTCAGCTAGTGAATGTCGACATGCAGCACTTTGGCGATCAGGAGCTATTTTTCCTACAGGCTCTGTGCGACTATGCGGCGATTGCCATAGAGAATGCCCGTTCGGTCGAGAAGATTCAGGAGCTGACCATCACCGACGATTGCACTGGTCTATACA
>JBAVNY010000547.1:0-3089 GCA_049691535.1 Candidatus Acidiferrum sp. | reverse complement strand
GAAGAGTTTATGGAAGTGCGTGAGCATCCGTTTCATACCTATGAAATTTTGCGGCGCATTCCGGCGTTTGCGGATTTCTGTTTTGATGCGGCGGCGCATCATGAGCGGTTGGATGGCCACGGGTACTGGCGGGGATTGGCGTCGGACGAAATTTCCCTGACGGCGCGGATTTTGGCGGTGGCCGATGTGTTTGATGCGTTGCGGGCCAAGAGGCCGTATCGCGATGCGTTGCCGATGGAAAAAGTGTTTTCGATTATGCGCGACGATGCGCCCCACGCTCTGGATGCGGCATGCCTGGCCGCGTTGATGGAATGTAAGAAGGAAGCGCAGAGTACGCAGACTGGCGCGCCTGTCCAGAATGCTGCGCCGAGCGTGCAGACTTCGCCGATTCGGCGGTAAAAAACCACTGAGGAGCTGGTCGGGCCCACTCCTGAAGTTTGCGCTACAAATAGACAATTATCTTGAGGTGAGGAAAGGCCGCTGGCCTGAAGGCCATCGCTACAGGTGCGGGTGGATGTGCTACTTTTAGGCGATGAGCGACGCGAAGAAATTGTTGGGTCGGGTGGCGCTGGTTACTGGGGCGGGGAAACGGTTGGGGCGGGCGGTGGCGTTGCGGCTGGCTGCGGAAGGCGCGGATGTGGCGGTGCATTACGGGAAGTCGGAGGCGGAAGCGCGGGCGGTGGTGGGCGAGATTGAAACGATGGGGCAGCGGGCGGCGGCATTTTCCGCAGAATTGACGGATGTGACGGCGATTCAGGAGTTGGTGGCGGATGTGGCGCGGCACTTTGGGCGGCTAGATATTCTGATTAACAGCGCGGCAAATTTCCTGGAAACAAAATTTGGAGCGACGACAGAGGAGAGTTGGGATGCGTCGCTGGATACCAATTTGAAGGCGCCGTTTTTTTGTGCGCAGGCGGCGGCGCCGTATCTGGCTGTGTCGGGAAACGGCGTGATTATCAATTTTGCGGATATTGGCGGGCTGATGGGCTGGCGGGAATTTTTGCCGCATTCGATTTCGAAGTCGGGAATTATTTTGATGACGCGGGTGCTGGCCAAGGAATTGGCGCCGAAGGTCCGCGTGAACGCGATTGCTCCGGGAACGATCACGATGCCGGCAGACCCGCCGGAGTGGGAGACGGATTTTATACGGCAGGCTCCGTTGAAGAAGAGTGGAAGGCCGGACGATGTAGCGGACGCGGTGATGTATTTGATTGGGGCGGGATTTGTGACCGGGCATGTGTTGGTGTTGGACGGGGGTCGGACGTTGTGATGATGGGGGTTGGGGGCGCGGAGTGGTTGAAATTGTGCTCGGCGGGAGATGGTGTGATGCGGAGTGTCGCACCTACGGCGCTTAAGGTTTATTGATTTTTTACCCAGCGCTTACGCGCTGGGCTAACTTATGTCGCGCCTCCGGCGCTGGTTGGGAGTAGGCGCGTGAACCGTGCCGATCCATACGCGTTAGCACCGTGCGGAAAAATTTCTGGGTGGTCGGGTGTGCGGAGAATTGGGCTAGGGTGTATTCTTTATTTTTGCGTGAAGTTTCGCTTATAGCGCGGCGCATGGTGTCGTTGAGGAATTAGGCACGGACTGAGTTTAGGGAAATAGCGAGCATATCGCGTTTGGAAGTTCACTCGCTCATCGAGTTTGGGAGTTAGAAGGAAAGAGGGGCCAGTCGCTTATATGGATCAGGAAACACTCGTACCGAAGCACATGGAAGATGTAGAGATTCAGGAATGGTTGGAGTCGCTGGATTCCGTGCTGGAATCGAGCGGAACCGACGTGGCGCGGGAAATTCTGGAGCGCTTGCGGGCGCATGCCACGGTGGCGGGCATCGACCTGCCTTTTACGGCGAACACGCCGTATGCGAACACCATTCCGGCGCGATTGGAACCACTGTTTCCGGGCGATCAGCAGTTGGAGCGGCGGATCAAGTCGCTGATTCGCTGGAATGCACTGGCCATGGTGGTACGCGCGAACCGTGTGGAACACAACATTGGCGGGCACATCTCGACGTATGCGTCGGCGGCAACACTGTATGAGGTTGGGTTCAATCATTTTTTCCGGGCGCGGTCGGAGCAATTTGAAGGCGACACCATTTATTTCCAGGGGCATGCGGCACCGGGCATATATGCGCGAGCTTTCCTGGAAGGACGGCTGAGCACAGAGAAGTTGGAGAATTTCCGTCGCGAGTTGAAACCGGGCGGAGGATTGTCATCGTATCCACACCCGTGGCTGATGCCGGATTTCTGGGAGTATCCGACGGTATCGATGGGCTTGAGCCCGTTGATGGCGATTTATCAGGCGCGCTTCAGCCGGTATCTGGAAAATCGCGGATTGAAGCCGGCAACGGACGCGAAGATTTGGGCGTTTTTGGGTGATGGCGAGACGGATGAACCGGAATCGTTGGGCGCGATCACGCTGGCTTCGCGAGAAAAACTCGACAATCTGATTTTCGTAATCAACTGCAACTTGCAGCGGTTGGACGGCCCAGTGCGCGGCAATGGGCAAATTATCCAGGAGTTGGAATCGGCGTTTCGCGGAGCGGGCTGGAACGTGATCAAGGTTTTGTGGGGATCGGAGTGGGATCCGATTCTGGAGCGCGACACGGAAGGCCTGCTTGTAAAGCGCATGGGCGAGATGGTGGACGGCGAATACCAGAAGCTGGTGGTGTCGTCGGGCGACTATGTGCGGCAATTTTTCTTCGGAAGCGATCCGCGCTTGCTGAAGCTGGTGGAACCGCTGCCGGACGATGCGTTGCGGCGTTTGCGATTGGGTGGACATGATCCGCGCAAGGTGTATGCGGCGTATAAATCGGCGGTGATGCATAAGGGCGGCCCGACAGTAATTCTGGCGCGCACCATCAAGGGCTATGGATTGGGCGAAGCGGGCGAAGGCAAGAACGTTACGCACCAGCAGAAAAAGTTGAACGAAGAAGAGCTGAGAGAATTTCGTTCGCGGTTCGGCATTCCGATGAACGATGAAGATATCAGCCAGGTGCCATTTTATCGGCCGCAGGAAGATAGCGAGGAATTGCGCTATTTGCGGGCGCGGCGCGAAGCGCTGGGCGGCTACGTGCCACAGAGAAAGGT
>JBAVNY010000546.1:0-1928 GCA_049691535.1 Candidatus Acidiferrum sp. | reverse complement strand
GGCGCCGAACATTTCCGAACTGTATGCACAACCGCTGGCGCTCTTGCCGAATGTTAATGATCCTGTTCTGCACACGCAGACCCTGGTGCCCTCAGTGACGGGCGGCAACCCACACCTAGTTCCAGAGACGGCCAATACGACTACCTTCGGTGTCGTGATAGACCCGGACTCTCTGCCCGGATTCCAGCTCTCCGTAGATTATTACCGAATTCGTATCTCCAACGTGATTGACTCAATCCTGCCTCAGGAAGTCGTCAACCTTTGTACCGCGGGGAATAGGAGTCTTTGCCAGGACGTCGTTCGCGATAGTAGCGGTGCATTGCAACGTATTTTCTCAGGTCTCACCAACTTGGCCACCTTGGACACGGAGGGCATCGATATCGTCATGGACTATCAGCTACCGCTGTCCCGCATCAGCACCGCTTTGCCCGGTGCGGTGGATTTACGGGTGGATGCGACAAACGTCCGTAAACTTCTTGAATCCGATCCCGCGACGGGTCTGAGCGTTGATCGGTCGAATAGTCCGGACGAAATTGCGCAGGGTTCCGGCGCTGGCAATGCTGAGTCAGCACCGAAATGGCAGCTCAATGCAGTTCTTACCTACACCTTTGGGCCCTTATCCGTGACGGGGCAAGAACGATGGGTGTCAGCCGGACGATTTGACCCCACGTCATACGGTCCGGGGGAAGCCGGATATAACCCGAGCCTCCCGACCAGCATTAACAACAACCACGTTGATGCCAGCTATTATACAAAGCTCGGCGCCGAATTTACTGTTCGGCCCAAGACCGGAGGAAGCCTTCAGTTTTTCGCCGTGGTCGATAATCTTTTCGACCAAGCGCCACCGCCGCTACTTTATGCCGTCTATGCAGGGACGTACCACGATCTGGTAGGACGCACCGTTCGAGTCGGTGCGCGCTACAAGTATTGATGCGACGCATGATGAAAGCGGGCGGTTGGCCATCCATTGTCACGACGTATTTATTTGGTGTCTTCGCCATCGTAACGATGGTGCGGTTGATTCCACTGCAACTGGACATCGCACAAAAGACGGGAGCGACCGCCGCTCAGTTCGGTTTGTTGATCGGATTGGCGGGATTGCCGGCCGCGGTGCTCGCGACTGTGAGCGGCGCGGTTGTCGACCGCTTCGGCCCTCGCACAGTCCTCATTGGAGGCGCCTTAGGAATCACGATCACCAGCATTGCCGCTGCACTGGCTTCTTCCTACTTGCAGTTCGCAATACTGCGGCTCCTGGAGGGAGTGGCACTTGTAGGGCTCTTTACCGCCGGCCCGGTCCTGTTGATGCGAACTACCAGCGGTCGGCGCCAGGCAGTTGCTATGACCTTTTGGTCGACGATGTCACCCGTCGGGGTCGCCTTGGGTTTCGAGACTGGTGGAGCCTTCGCAAGAACTCCATTGTGGTACGTTGCCTTTTTGATCAGCGGGGCAGCGCTATTCGCCCTGGCGGCGGTTGCTCTCTGCTTGCCTGAAGGCGGTGCCTCGTCGAGACCTGCCCCTACGCTTCGCGAGCAGGGCACCCAATTGCTCCAAGGTTACAAGCAGTCTGGGCCGTTGCGGCTGGCCTTCGTCTATGTCCTGTCGGGATCGACGGCCCTCGGCATCGACACGGTCATTACTTCCTATATCGCGAATACCCACCGAATCTCGGTATCTTCAGCAGCGGAATTAACCGCCGGCGCAGCGCTCGTCATGATCGGTGGTGCGCTGTTGGTCGGCGCCGTCTTGGGCCGCGGATATTCTCCTTTCCGGCTCTGCGCACCAATTGCGCTCGCCGCAAGCATCTTCGGCAGCCTGATTTTCGTTCCGGCTTGTCCGCTACTTCTGGTAGGCGCCGCCCTATGCGGATGGTTCTTCGCGCTTGGGGCCGCCATGGCTTTGATATTTGCAATCATCCCGCGCGTGGCCGA
>JBAVNY010000545.1:0-9463 GCA_049691535.1 Candidatus Acidiferrum sp. | reverse complement strand
GTTTGGAATCGTCCGATTCGTTTGCTGTGGATCGACGGCGACCATTCCTACCGTGGCTGTAAGGAAGACTTCGATCTGTTCTCGCCATATCTTGCCGAGGGCGCCGTCGTCGCGTTCCACGACACCCTCAATGCGTTTGAAGGCCCGATTCGTGTGTTTGTGGAAGATATTCTGCGCTCCGACCGCTTTGGCCCATGCGGTTTTGTTCACTCTATCGCCTGGAGCCAGTCCCGCCCATCGGACGGCGCTACGTTTCGCCAAACCCGCAAGAAACTGGAACGGCGTGCTGCCAGACTGTTGCCGTTCGTCGCGCACGACGCATCGCCAACCGGGTTTCGGAAAACAGCTTACAAACTCAATCGTTCGCTAGTTCCTCGCAAATACATTTCTTCTGCTCAATGGGTCGAACTTCTATCATCAACTGTTTCCGCATAGAGCCACTCGAGAGCAATCGGTTTTCAGAGAAAATCGTACAGCGGTGCCTCACCCTTCGGTCGGGTCTTCCATCGGCCGTGAATCCACACCCACTGCTCCGGATGCTTCCTGACAATTTCCTCGATCACTTTGGCGAATCGCTGCGTATTCTCGAAAACATCCTGTTCCGTATTCCCTGTCCGTATCAGTTCCAACGGTGGCTCAAATCGCAAACGGTACTTTCGCAGATTCTCGTCCCAATGTGCGTAGCCCGGCACGACGGCCGCATGGGTATGTAACGCGACACGCGCGATTCCCGTGGTAGCGCATGCCGCTTTGCCGAAGAAATCAACGAATACTCCCTCGCCGGGCATAGTGTTCTGGTCAGCCAGAATTCCAACTGTGCCGGCATCCTTCAGCACGCGGAGCATGGTTCGCGCCGATTCGTTTTTGAAAATTGGCCTGTTGCCGGAAAGCCCGCGATAGTGATTCACCATCGCATCCAGGCGCTTGTTGTCCAGCGGGCGTGCCATATAGTGCAGCGGATAACCATACAGAGCGTGCGCAAACGACGATAATTCCCAGGCGCCGATGTGTCCGGTCAAATACAAGACGCCCTTGCCACGATTGTGCCCCGCCAGAAAATTCTCGTGGCCGTCCAGAATCACTACGTCTTCAATATTTCCCCGGTTGTATTTTGGGAAACGGGCAAACTCGGCAGCCATCCAACCGAGACTTCGCGTCATTTTTTTCAGCAACGCGCGGCGTTGCTGCTCCGAATACTCTGGAAACGCCAGTCGAAGATTAAATCTCGCCGTCTTGCGCAACTTCGGAAGCAGCAACAACAGCAAGCTCGTAGCAGCAGCGGCCACGCTCCGCGCGACCGGACGTGGCAGCGCCCCGAGAATCTTTACCGCCGTCCATGCAGTCGCATATTGCAGCCGTTCCTTCATCTCCGCGGAATCGCTCTTCCTTTCTTCATTGCTTGTTCACCCGTTCACGCTGCACCGCGAAGCTGCTTTCAATGTCAGGGCACGGCTCCAGCCGTGCCAACGAAATCAAAACCGGCTTTAGCCGCTGAGGGAATCGCCGGGCTCGCCATAAGCATCCGCGCGGCTTGTTCCATCGTTCCAAGATACACTGAGAATGCTAGACTCATCCTCCCGTGACACAAACTGACAACCCTGCCTCCGCCGCCAATCCCCTATCCACGACCGCTCGTCTTTTGTGGATCATCCTGATCGTCGCCACGCTTTATCTTTGCTATTTCCAAAATTTGGGTGCCATCGGCTTCATTGGCCCCGACGAGCCACGATACGCATGGATCGCCCGCGATATGGTGGAGTCCGGCGATTGGGTCACACCGCGCCTGTACGGCCAACCGTGGTTTGAGAAACCAGTGCTCTACTACTGGGGCGCGGCACTCAGCTTCAAATTATTTGGAGTCAGCGAAGCCGCTGCACGATTGCCTAGCGCGATCTCCGCACTGCTCGCCACGCTCGCCATGGCCTGGCTGGCCTGGCACGCCTACAGCGGCGAAACTGCGCGGTGGCTATTGCTTCTGCTGCCCACCACCGTCGGCATGATTGGATTCTCGCATGCTGCCGCCACCGATATGCCATTCGCTGGGATGCTTTCCATTGCTATGGTATTCGCGGCGATACTATTGGGCCTCACGCGCAATCCCTATCTGCCGATCGTCCCGGGCACGCCGTGGCGGGTGCTCATCGCATTTGGATTTTTTCTTGGCCTCGCGGTTCTCGCCAAAGGTCCCGCCGCTATTATTCTCGCGGGCGGAGCTGCGCTGCTTTGGGCGACATTCACGAAACGCTGGAGGGATGCGCTTCAATGCTTACATCCGGCAGCAATCGTCAGTTTCTGCATCACCGCTCTTCCTTGGTACATCATTTGCTCGCGTCGCAATCCAGATTTCTTTCGCATCTTCATCATCGAACACAATTTCAAGCGCTACCTCACTCCCGAATTTCAGCACATTCAACCCTTCTGGTATTACATTCCAATTCTTCTGATCGCTTTCGCTCCATGGACTCTTGCCCTAGTGTGGTCTGCACTCTATGGCGCACTGCGTGTATTGCCCGCACGTCGGCCCTCCGCAATGACGCTGCTGCTCCTTTGCTGGTCAGGCTTCTGCATCGTTTTCTTTTCCATCTCCAAATCGAAACTGCCCGGCTACATTCTTCCCGCCATCCCCACGATTGGACTACTGCTTGCCCATGCCTACGTTGCACTCGTACCGATTGCCGAAAAATCTTTTCGTTGGGTTCATTTCGCGTTTGCCTTCGCAAGCATTCCAGCAGGACTCGTGCTGCTCTGGACGCGCGGTTCGATACGTGGAATTCTGATCGCTGTCGGGTCGATCCTTCTCGCCTTCGGTCTCGCTAATCTGCTGCTCATCCTCATATTTCGAGGCGCGTCGAACATTTATGCGATCAAAATAAACTACTTGTGCGTGGTGCCCATACTGACGCTTCTACTATTTTCCCACAAAATTTCTTCGCCGTGGTTTCACTATGATCCATCGGGAAAGACACTTGCGCGAGAGCTTGCGGAAAAGCAAATTCCACTCGACCAACTTTACATTGCGAGAATGAATCGCGGGCAGGAATACAGTCTGAACTTCTATACACACCGTGAACTACAAAACTGGGACAAGGAAAATCCAAAAAGCGGGTATCTGCTCATTTCATCGAGGGCGTGTAGTTTTTTCGTAAGCTCGCCTTTTATTTGTTCGGAGACACCCACCGAGACATTGCCAAGTGGATGGTTGGTGTACCGTGTGGATAGCAGAAAGGACTAGTGGGTGGACTTGGTGGACTTCGTCGCAGCGGCAGCCGCAGGTGCGGGAGTGATTGCCGCGGTGATTGGCAAGCGCGTCAGGAAAAATGTGACCACGCGATTTTCGTAGGTTCGTTTTTCATCGTCTGGCAAATTCACGAAATTTCCGTGCGCCACGATGGCTTGTTCGCGAGGTTCCTGCGCCCGCAAAAACATGGTCCGCGTAATTCCCGACAATTCCGGATCGTCTGCCGCCTGAATAAACAAAATGGGAACACTTTTCAAGCTCTTTAGATGCGAGGAGAGTGGTGGATCGTTTTTATACGCGTAATTCATCCACTCGAATCCAGTTTGCGCCGACCGTACCATCAGCGGGAATCCGCCAACCCCGGTTCGCTCCACGCCGATCTTCACCATTTGTTTCGGCTCGTCGTAAACCGAATCGAGCACTAATGCCTGCACGCGGGGATCTTTTTCCGCATCGCGTAGCGCGGCATACGCGCCCAAGTTGTAACCCCACAAACCAAAACGCGTTGGATCGACATCGGTGCGCTGCGCCAAAGTGTCAATCGCCGCACGCACTTCATCCGATTCCTTATACCCGAAGGTCGTAAATCCCGCATTCCCACCGTGCGCCGCAAAGTCAAACACAAACACGTTGTATTGGTGGTCTTGCAGCGCCGATACCAATGTCAACAATTCGCCGCGGCTGGACTCGTACCCATGGCACAAAATGATCGTCGGCGCGCCACGCAGCCCCGGGAAAAACCATCCCTTACGCTGCCCCAGGCCCGCCACCGAGAAATCCACTTCATCCGGTCGGCCGGGAAAGCTCTCCATATTTATTTCGGAGCTGGTGCGCTGCGGTTTGATAATCCAATAGGTCAAAATACCGGAAATCGCCACGGTGGCCAGCACCGCGAAAAACGCCAGCGCCAACACCACAGTGAGCAGCTTGAAGTACCACTTCGTGGGATAGCGCAATTCGTAAAGAATCGATGTAGCCATAGTATGAGTGCCTAAAATGACCCTGAAAACAGCAGGGTTTGCTGCCTTTTTTATAGGCAAACCCTATTCGGATGCTAGCACGGGGCCTTGCTCGGCCAGCCAGCGTTCTCGGGGGCATGTGCCCGATTTGTATAGGTCTGGATCGTGGATTTGGCGAGTTTTGCAGGGAATCGGCTATCATGGCAGAGGCGCAGGGGTTACGTGCTTTCGTCCATGAACATTATCGATCTTCGTCAAACTACAGTTCGCCAGTTGGAACCACTGCTGCAAGAAGAAGCACGCCACTGGCGCGAAGAACTGCATTGGGATTATCGCGGCGCGCTGGACCTGATTAAGCGGTTTCTGGATGCACATGCGCTGTCGGGCTGCGTAGCGTTCGAGGGTAATGCAGCGATTGGCTACGCGTTTTATGTGCTTGAGGATCACAAAGGTTTGATTGGCGGATTGTATGTGGCGCCGCACCAGCAGCAGGAACCGATCGGGCGGCGATTGCTGGATGAAATGCTGTTCTCGATGCGGGCGCTTCCGCAGTTGCAGCGGATTGAGGCGCAGTTAATGCCATTTGGCGGTCCTGTTGATACCGCGCTGCGGGAGCAGGGATTCCGATTGTACACGCGGCAGTTTATGCTGCTGGACCTGCACAAAAAAGCGGGCGAAGTGCCGAGTATTAATTCCGGGTTGCGACTGGACCGCTGGAACGACCGTTACATGGAAGCCTGCGCGAAACTGATTTATTTGGCGTACGCGAACCACGTGGATGGCGACATCAACGATCAGTATCGCTCGCGAAGCGGCGCACTGCGCTTTCTGAAAAATATAATTCTACTGCCCGGTTGCGGGCAATTTGTGCCCGGCGCATCGTTTATCTTGCGGCATCCGGGAAGCGAAGATCTGGTTGGCGCGGTACTCACCAGTGAAGTTTCGCCTGGAGTCGGCCACACCACGCAGCTTTGCGTCCAGCCTGGATTCCAGGGGCACGGACTGGGACGTATTCTCATGCAGACTTCGGCTGAGGCCTTGCGCCAGCAAAAGTTCAACGAACTGACGCTCACGGTTACTTCCGAGAATCGCACTGCGGTCAGTCTCTATGAGAAGCTCGGGTTCACGACGATCAAGTCGTTTACTGCCGGCGTCTGGCCGCGTTAATTCCGATATCAGATATCGGATCTCAGATATCAGGAACCTTTGGGAATCCTCGCCTTTGCAGAAAGTTTTAAATTAGTCTCGAAAAATATGGAGCCTCACTTGGCTTTGCCTGTCTGGAGTTTCTTTTGCGCGGCTTCGAATTCGTCGCCGGGGAGCCAATGTATTTCGTCGGGCTGCGCGGCGGCGGCGTGGCCCAGGGCGTAACCGAAGCTGGCCATTTTGGCTAAACCGGAGAAATCCCAGTCGGAGCGGAATTCGTCCGCGGGCTTGTGGTAGTGATTGTCGACGTAGTCTTTGGCTTGCGCTTCACCCCAGGCGAGATCGTGCCCTTTGAATTTCATGCCTTCGCTGATGGAGAAAGCGGGAATGCCGACACGGCCGAGGCTGAAGTGATCGGAGCGATAGTAGTGGCCCGCTTCGGGGTGGGCATCGGGGCGAATGGCGAGATCATACTTTTTCGCAAGCTGCTCGACGGTGGGATAGAAGGTGGTGCGTTCGGCGCCACTGACTTCCACTTCTTCGGGAATGCCGATCGGTCCTAGGGCGTCGTAGTTCAGATCGAGGATGGGCTCGACGGGAAGCTGGGCGGTGTGCTTACCAAGATATTCGGAGCCGAGCAGCCCTTGCTCTTCCGCGGTGACGGCGGCGAAAAGGACGGAGCGCGGAGGAGCAGGCCGGGTGCCAGCCCAAGCGCGAGCGAGTTCGAGGATAATGCCGCAGCCGGTCGCATTGTCGATGGCGCCGTGATAGATGTTGTTGCCCGGAAGTTTTGGGTCGATGCCGAAATGATCGTAGTGCCCGGTGTAAAGAACGGCTTCGCTTTTCTTCTTTGCGTCGGAACCTTCCAACATGGCCAGCACGTTGCGTGAAGTGAATGGCTTCACTTCGCTGACAAGGTGGGCCTTCAGATGAACCGGCAATTCGATGGGCTTGAAATCGCGAGACTGGGCTTGCTGAAACAACTTGTCGAGATCCTGACCGCCCAGCGCGGCTAGTTTTTTCGCTACGTCGAGATGGATCCAAGAAGCGGCTTCGAGCTTTGGCGTGCCATCGAGTTTCAGGTAGGACTTCCCGGCTCCCCAAGAATTGCGAACAACTTCCCAACCGTAGCTGGCGAGATCGGTGCGGTGAATGATGAGCGTGGCGACCGCACCGCGGCGAGCGGTTTCTTCAAACTTGTAGGTCCAGCGGCCGTAATAGGTGAGAGCTTTGCCTCTAAAGAATTGGGGATCGTCGGAGGTGGGTTCGGCGACAAAGAGAAGAGCGACTTTGCCTTTGAGGTCGTAGCCTTTGTAGTCGTCCCACTGATATTCGGGAGCAGTGATGCCAAAACCGACGAAGACGATGGGAGCGTCGATGTCGGCAGATTCGGTTTGACTCTCGTTGTTGGTGACGTAATCGTCGTTGGCCTTGAGAGGTACGGGCGCGCCGCCAGCAGGGATGAACGAAAAGGTGGTATCGGGAAGAGTTTTGACGCTGACCATGGGAACGGGCTGGAAGTACGTGCCATTTTCGCCGGCGGCCTTGAGTCCATAGCTCTTGAACTGATTGGCAATGTAATCGGCGGCGAGATCGCTGCCCTTCTGATTCATGCCGCGACCTTCGAGCTCGTTGCTGGAGAGGTATTTGACGTGGTCGCGGATTTTGTCTGGGTCCATTTTAGGCGCGAGGATTTTTTCGGCAAGCGCGGTGGCAGCGACGAGCACGGCGAAAGCAAGGATGAAGGGCTTCTTCATGTCAGGCGGTTCCCCTGGATAAGTTTGGTGCAGGAAGAATGTACCAGAAGTGGGAGGCTTGATGGTGGGAGCGCGCCTTGGCGGATACGCGGGCGATGGCGCAGGTGGATTGTGGTGTTGCTGCAATGTAGCCACGATCCCTCCACTGCGGCCCGCAGAAGGCGCGGGCCTCCGGTCGGGATGACACACGGGGGAGCGTGCTGCAGAAATAGAGCAGACTGTACGTACCCGGGGTGTTTTTTGGTAAAGAGGTGCAAGTGATTTAGATGAATGGAGATAGGGAGAAAAGGATTTGGTACGAAAGTGGTACGGAACTGGTAGAGGAGTGGAGGGTGGGGAGGCGATGTTAAGGTGAGAGCCGAAACGGAACTCAAGTAAAGGTTGAGGTGGGAAGGTGGGGCGGGAAGAGTGTTCGAACGAGGATCCAGCGTATATGAGAAAGTATATAATAGTTAGTACCTAATGTCAAGTAGTAAGTACGGTTTTTGTCAGATTTGAGGAAAGATTCACCATAGAGGGAGCAGAGGTAGCGCAGAGGTCACAGAGAAAGAAAGAGGGATTTCTCACGACGCGGGCTCCGTTCGGAATGACGGGTGGGACGGGCGGATACGGAAGTGGGTTGACTACCGTGTTGGGGATTGGGGCGTCTATACTGGGCGGGAGTGTGTGCTCGGTGCGTTTTGCTGGGTGGGTTGTAACGAAGAGAAAAGATCTAACGCAGGGGGCACAGAGGTCGGAGCGCAGAGGTCACGGAGACATCGTGCGGATTTTGGGCGAATGTTGGGCTGAGTTTGAGTTGGGAATGCGAGTTGAGGTTAGGAGACTACGAATGAGGACTGGGCGGATGTTGGCGGGGGTGTTGGCGGTTGGATTGATTTTGGGGTGGAGCGGGGCGCGCGGGCAGGATGCGCCGAAGGCGGGGGCGGCGCAGAAGGATGCAGGAGCCGAGTCGCACGGGATCGCGGTGCAAAATATTGACCGGTCGGTGAAGCCGGGAGACAACTTTTACTTGTACGCGAATGGTGAATGGATCAAGAAGACGGAGATTCCTGCGGACCGCGCGACGATTGGGATGTTTTCCGCGTTGGATACGATCAGCAACAAACGAACTGCAGATTTGATTGAGGAAGCGGCTAAGGGTACAGCGCCGGCAGGGTCAAGTACGCGGAAGATTGCCGACCTATTCAACTCGTATATGGACGAGGCGGGGATTGAAGCGAAAGGGTTGACGCCGCTGAAGCCGCACCTGGAGGCGATTGCCGCGATTCACGACAAAAAGGAATTGGCGCACGCGCTGGGCGAGACGTTGCGGTCGGACGTGGACGCGCTGAACAACACGAATTTTCATACGGCAAATTTGTTCGGGTTGTGGGTGGCGCCGGGATTCAACGATTCCGAGCACTACACCGCGTATTTGCTGCAAGGCGGAGTGCAATTGCCGGACCGCGAATATTACCTGGCGGACAGCGAGCACATGAAGAAGGTGCGCAGCGCGTATGAGACGCACGTGGCGGCAATGCTGAAGCTGGCAGGTTTTACGGATACGGAAGCGCGGGCGAAGCGAATTGTGGAACTGGAACGCGCGATCGCGGAAAAGCATTTGAGCCTGGCGGATAACGAAGATGTCCACAAAGCAAATAACACCTGGAGCCAAGCGGATTTTGCGACCAACGCGCCGGGACTGGACTGGGCAGAATATTTCCGCGGAGCGGGAGTGAGCAAGCAGGCCAGCTTTATTGTGTGGCAGCCAAGCGCGTTTACCGGCGAATCGGCGTTGGTGGGTTCGGTGGCGCTGGATACCTGGAAGGACTGGCTGGCGTATCACGAAATCGAAGCGGCGGGAGGAGTGCTGCCGAAAGCGTTTGCGGACGAGCGGTTCGCCTTTTTTGGCAAGGAATTGACGGGAGCGCAACAGCAGCGTCCACGGTGGCAACGCGGCGTGTTTGTAGTGAATACATTTTTGGGCGACGCGGTGGGACAAATTTATGCGCAGCGGTATTTCCCGCCCGAAGCGAAAGCGCGTGCGGAAGCAATGGTAGCGAATCTGATCGCGGCGTTTCGGAAACGAATTGAAGCGTTGAGCTGGATGGCTCCGGCAACGAAAGCGGAGGCACAGGCGAAGCTGACGACGCTGTACGTAGGCGTCGGCTATCCGGAGACGTGGAAGGACTATTCAAAATATGAAGTGAAAGCCGACGACATTTTCGGGAATGTGTGGCGCGGGCGAATATTTGACTACCAGCAGGATATTGCGCGGTTGGGAAAGCCGGTGGATCGGCACGAATGGACAATGGAGCCGCAGACGGTAAATGCGGTGAATCTACCTTTGTACAACGCGCTGAGCTTTCCAGCGGCGATTCTGC
>JBAVNY010000544.1:0-4930 GCA_049691535.1 Candidatus Acidiferrum sp. | reverse complement strand
ATCCTGAACCTCCGATTGGGAAGCCATTCGTCGCTACGATTGAAGGTGCAGTCGCAGTCGCGCCGCCAGTTACCTCGGACAACGTTAGCGTCCGGCGCCGTCGCGTTGCGGCGAAAACCATTCGCCTGCGCGACAAGGAGCACTGTAAGTTCGTCACGACCCAACCGTGCGTTGTGTGCGGCCGCACGCCAACCGAGGCCCATCACATTCGGTTTGCTCAGCCCCGTGCTCTCGGCCGAAAGGTGAGCGATGAATACACAGTCCCAGTCTGCCGGCTGCACCATCGGGATCTGCACGGTTACGGCGATCAAGCCTCATGGTGGGCCGGGATCGGCATCGATCCCCTGCCGATCGCGCTCGAACTTTGGCGGCGATCGAGATTGACATACTCGGTAGATGCGTCCGGGTCCAAGCCCTTGTCCGACGCTATCCCGCCTCCAGCGGCGAAGGTCGAGCGCGAGCCTTTGGACGATGACGCCAGGGACCGGATCGACTTGGCTGAACATCCTGAAAGCCCGCGCGTTGACTATTCTTCGTCGTCTCCCTCCATGCGTGAAATTCAGGCCTCGGAGACCAAGACTCACCTTCCCCACCTCCTCGATGACGTCGAGCGTGGGCACACCATTGTCATCACCCGATATGGTGCGCGATAGCCGGATCGTGCCCGAAGCCGACGTCGACAGAGCGATGGCAACGCCGCTCGTAATCGCCTCCGGCGGCGAGTCTCCTTTAAGCTTCATCTCGATCTCGCGGCGCTGTTTCGGCGCATTCGCGCGACGAGCGGAAAGCCTCAATCCGCAGACGGCCGACCGCGTTTGGCTCTGCGAGAAAGAGGCCTTAAGGGGCAGCGCGCAAGCCTTCCACACCCTCGGCCCGGAGGCGCTCGACATATTTGGCGACGGTCTTTTGGCGTGCTGTTGAACCGCCGCACTCCAGCAGCCTTCGACAGGCGCAGTCCACGGGGCGAACCAGCATCTCTAGACCTACATGCAATGAACCGCCCATCCTTATCGGCCTGGCGCCGCGTACGGCAAGGTAGTTTCGCAGCTCCGGGGCGGGGTATTCACGTGGGGAGTCGGGCGCGGGCCCGCGGCTGCACTAAAAGCGGGTCTCCGCCGCTTTCTCCCGGGAGTCGCTGACGGCGACTTATCCCGAGAGGGTGGTATGCGCAGGTTTCAGACCCGCATCTGGTGAGGCGACCGCGACAGGTCGTCTGCAGGCCGACTTTTAGTTTGCCAAATGCTGTGTTCGCGGCGTATACATTTAAACGCAATCTTGGAGTTATATGAATGGCGTCGCGCCGGGGCCCTGCAACTGTTGTGCCGCATTCGCTCCAACCGGCGGGGGATTGCCCTCCGGATTTGCAGGGGTTGCTGTCTTTTGTTGACGAACTGCATCAGAAAAGGTCGAGCACCTGGGCTTGGAAACACTATAAGGACACGATCTGGAAGCTAGCCTTGCTTACCAAAGCGCGGCGGGTTCTAGAGGTCGGAGGCGGGCGCTGGCCGCTCTTCTCGCTTGAGGAAATCACGCAGGCTGGTGTTAGCTATGTGGTCAACGACATATCAGAAAGTGAGCTGGCTTTAGCGCCAGCCTATTTCGAGAAAGTCTGCTTCGACATCTCCAAGCCGATTGGTGAGGAGCATCAGGCTTTGCTCGGAACCGTGGATTTGATGTTTTCCCAGATGGTGTTCGAACACGTTTCTGATGCTGTGCGCGCGTATCAAAATGTTCATGCTCTGCTGGCGCCAGGCGGGGTGTGCCTTAACTTTCACCCTGTGCTATATTCCGTTCCTTTTGTGGTCAATTGGTTGTTGCCGGAGGCCCTATCTAGTCGGATTCTCCGCCTTTTCGACCCTAAGCGCCGACCGGACGAAGTTCCGAAGCATCCGGCACGATACGATCTGTGCGTAATAAGGAAATCGATTCGGAACCGGTTGAGCGCAATTGGCTACCGTCGTGTCTGGCAGGTGCCATTCTGGTACCACGACTATTTTATGAAGATACCCGGCGTCTATCAGCTGGATCACGCGGCCGCGGCAATGGCGGACCGGAACAATTGGACAGGTTTCGCCAGTTTTTCTTACACCCTTGTTGCAAAATGAGAGCACTTGAACGGCGTTTAGGCGCGAGGCAGCTCGCTAGCCCTGACCTTTGGGCGCCCAAGGCGGCCAACCCCGATTGGGTCGATGCAAACGCACGCGCTAGAATCAATGAAGGCTTCGATTTTCGGGATTGGATGATCCGAAATGTCCCCGCCAATTCACTGGATGCTCCCACGCAGTAGCGGCAAGATTGCCACGCGCCACGTTCTCTGAGAAGTTGGTTTTCGGCGTAATGTCGGACTTCGCGGAAGGCCGGCGCGGCCCACTCCCAGTTTCATGGAAATCCAGCGATGGAGAAGACACGCAACGCTACGCAGTTGGCCCTCGCCAAGCAGTGCGATATCGACGTCCCGGAGGGGGCGCCAACCGCGAGATTCGCGGGGAGGCATTGCATCGCTTGACCATGCGCTCAAAACTGGACGTGAGACGCTCCGATTATTCATTTCGACACCCTCACATCTAGAAATGAAAAGACATTGATTTCCAAAGTGTCAACTAGCCGCGTCAGTTCGAATACCTTTCGTTGGTATTATTTCGCAACGGCGTTTTTCATCATGCAGTCGGCTGGGTTTCTTGGCATTATTGATAATATTGTATACGGAAACGCGGGAGTAAGATCTAGTTTTTCCCAGTTTCTCAATTTTATGCAAGTCCCCGTCAGCGTTATTCTGTTCTTTATTGGCTACAAAAGATCTAAAAGAATAAGTCTAGGCTCGATGCTCCTACTGGCTATTGTAATATTTCTTTTCCTCTCGGTACTTTGGTCGACTGATCCGCAGACTTCATTGCGGCACTCGTTCACATATTTCTTCTTTATGCTTGGCGTAATCGGAATAGCCAACATTTTAAGCGGAGACGAGTATCTAAAGTTATTGAGGACGGTTATTTTCTTGTCGGCGATCGCCTCCCTAGTTTTACTTGTGTTGTCGCCGGCCACTGTGCTTATGCCCGACGGTGCTGTGCAAGGTGTCTTCTCCCACAAGAGCGTTTTAGGACAGGTGATGGCCGCCGGAGTTCTTGCCAGCTTGCACGGTATGAGAGTTGAAGGCGACCATCGTCGTTCATGCGCCGCGATGATCATAGTGTTTGTCGGCCTCGCATTCGCCGCTAGATCATCAACATCTCTGATGGTTATATTTGTATTTTGTGTCGTCGAAATATTCCTTACTCTCACTCGGCGAAATTTAATTGCCATCATAGTGATGGTTATTTTAGCTATACCGGCATTCGTCGTTTTTGTACTGTCGCCAGATCTGATTCTGGGCTTTCTAGGAAAGGACGCAACCCTTACGGGGCGCACCGACTTGTGGGAATTCGTTAAAATCTGTATTTCACAGCGGCCACTGCTCGGTTGGGGTTTTAGCGCGTTCTGGCTGTCAACCAATCCGGCGGCTGATGAAATTTCGAGGAATCTTGGTTGGACCGTTCCGCAAGCGCACAATGGAATACTGGAGTTGCTGCTTGAGGTAGGAGGCGTTGGCGCCTCTCTTTTTGCAATCGTATTTACCAGAAATATTTGGATCGCCACGCGCTGCCTGCTCACGCCGGCGAAGGAATTGGGACAAACATTGTTGCTGTGTTGCGCAGGAATTGTCCTGGTAGGGGTGTCAGAGGAGGTGCTGGTGGATCCGGCGCAAATCTCAGTCTGCATGCTTTTTGTGATGGGTTTGACAGGTGAAAGGATGTTGCGGGCTGTTGATCGGCAACAGTACTTTGGATCGGTCGCACCGCCGCTCCGACCAGCCGCGGCGCGTGGACCGCATCTGTAAGAACGGCGGCCTCAAAGGGTGAACGCCATTTGACCTAGGGCAGGCTCAGTTCGGTTCTTGCGCGTGCCGGCCACAGCCTTGAACCACCGCTGGATCCGCTTTCCGGCGCAGGCGGCCAGGTGGCGCGTGGTCGAGTTGGTCACGGATCGGCACTCAAAGCTGACCGAGCCTCCCTACGATCTAACCGTGGACATTTGGCCAATGATCGGGCATATGCTGGTAAGCGACTGCCGCAGCCGAAACTGCTGGAATTACGGACGGGCACATGGAACAGACCTCAGTGCCTATGCACTCGGAGCTTGGCCTCTCCAGACGGGGGAAGTCAGCTCTAGGGGAGAGAAATGCAGGACGTAATCGCCTCAACTTGGCGAGTGGATTTAGGCTCCTCTATGACGAAAGTGCTATTCGTCTTTACCCCTTCTCGCGATTTCCAATCAGATAGAAATGACATTGACTACCGGAACAGCGCAAGCCGCGCCGCGATCCCCGGAAGCGCGGAGGAATAATTTCGATGCCGTCCGGATCGCTCTGGCGACGCTTGTCTATCTCGGCCACTATGTTTGGATTTTACCGCACAATCCACTTCCCGCCACACTCATCGCGTTTCTGATTGGCGAAACCGGCCAAAGATGTGTGCAAGCCTTCTTCGTTATAAGTGGATTTCTTATGTTCCAGAGCTTTGCCCGCTCTAGCAGTATATGGTTCTTCTACGAAAGGAGACTGCGAAGGATATTTCCGGGTTATCTTGTCGTGATATTTCTGTCGGCCGCCCTTGGGTTATCGTTGTCTCGGCTACCCATTCATGAATATATTTCGACGGACTTACTAAAGTACTTAGTGTGGAACACAGTATTTTTGAATTTTATGCACCCCACGCTTCCGGGTGTGTTTGAGGCGCAGAATGTGAATTATGTTAACGGTCCACTCTGGACTTTGAAGATAGAAGTTGCGTTCTATATCATTTTTCCCTTGCTATTCAAAATAGGTCAGCGAGTGGGATTTTACTTTTTCTTTTGCTTACTTCTCGTCTTGTCAGAGATTTACGTCACGCTCATG
>JBAVNY010000543.1:0-5910 GCA_049691535.1 Candidatus Acidiferrum sp. | reverse complement strand
GGGAGGACGAATGGTCACGGTGTCAGTAGCGTTGTCGGTGCGAGCGAGCATGCCGTGGTCGCAACTGAGCCGGTGGATGAGATTTCCGCTGCTGGTAGTCTTGGTTTGTCTGCTGTTTGTTCCACGTACGATTCCTGCCGAAGATAAAAATCCATTTGTGGGTGATGCAAAAGCAGCGAAGTTGGGCGAATCGCAATTTCGTATTAATTGCGCGTTTTGCCATGGACTGGGCGCGCGTGGGGGCGGACGCGGGCCGGATTTGACGCGGGCGCAAAAGAAACACGGAAGCAGCGACGAAGAAATTTATCGCACGATTAATGACGGAGTGCCGGGAACAGCGATGCCGGCGAATGGCACGACGGGTCAAGGTGTGGGAATGACCGCGGAAGAAATCTGGGAAGTGGTGACGTACATTCGCAGCGTGGAAAAAAGAGCGGTGCCGACGGGCGATGTGGCCAAGGGCGACGCGCTGTTTCATGGGGCGCCGGGTTGCGCGACGTGCCACATGGTGAATGGCAAGGGCGGACGGCTGGGACCGGAGTTGACATCGATTGGCGCGGCGCGATCGATGGATTCGCTGGTGGAATCGGTGCGGAATCCGAACCGGCGGCTGGCGTGGGGATTGATTGAGAGCACCAAGGAATTTCCGCAGGAATATTTGAGCGTGAATGTGGAGACGTCGGACGGAAAGAAATATTCCGGCGTGGTGCTGAACGAAGACAATTTCAGTTTGCAGATGATGGATATGGCACAGCAGATCCAGGTGTTTGAAAAAGACAAGTTGAAGTCGTGCGAAATTTCCAGGGAGTCGCGCATGCCGGCGTACGACGCGAAGACGCTGAGCGACAAGGAGCTGGAGGATATTGTGGCGTATCTGGTCAACGTGAGCGCGGGCGCGACTGCGAGTTCGAAATGAAGGCGGTGGCGATGAAACGGCTGTTGGCTGCGTGGAGCGTTGTGGCGCTGACGACTCTGGCGAGCGCAACGCTAGTGCGCGCGCAGGTTACGTACGAACGGATTCGCAATGCGGCGCAGGAACCGCAGAACTGGCTGACGTATTCGGGAAGTTATTCGGGGCAGCGGCACAGCGGGTTGGATCAGGTCAACACCGGAAACGTAAAAAGCCTGGTGCCGAAGTGGGTTTTTCAATCTGGAGCGCTGGGAAAGTGGGAAACCACTCCGCTGGTGGTGGACGGAATTTTGTATGGGACGGCGCAGGATGATCGAGCGTTTGCGCTGGATGCCAAGAGTGGACGGCCGATCTGGGAGTATCAGTACATTTTTCCTTCGGATATTCGGCCGTGTTGCGGGCGTGTGAATCGTGGCTTCGCGATGCTGGGTGACAAATTATATTTCGCGACATTGGATGCGCATGTGGTGGCGCTGGATGCGCGCACTGGCGCGGTGATCTGGAACGTGGCGGCGATTGATTATCGGAAGGGCTACAGCTTCACCATGGCGCCGCTGGCGGTGAAGAACATGATTATTGTGGGCGTTTCGGGTGGGGAGTACGGGACGCGGGGATTTGTGGAAGCGTACGACGCGGCGACGGGTGAGCGGAAATGGCGGTTCTATACCACGCCGGGGCCGGGAGAACCCGGACACGAAACTTGGGAAGGCGACTCGTGGAAAATTGGCGGCGCGCCGGCGTGGATTACCGGCGTGTTTGATCCGCCGACGAATCAATTGTTCTGGCCAACCGGAAATCCGGCGCCATCGAATCGCGCGGCGCAACGCGTGGGCGACAATTTGTACAGCAATTGTTTATTGGCGCTGGATGTGGATACCGGGAAATTGAATTGGTATTTCCAGTATACCAAGCACGATGAGCATGACTGGGACTCGACGCAGGTTCCGGTGATGATCGATATGGACGGAAAAAAGCTGATCGCGCATGCGAACCGCAATGGGTTTTTCTATTTGATCGATCGGACCAATGGGAAGCTGGTGTTCTCGAAGCCGTTCGCGAACGTGACCTGGAGTAAGGAAAAGGATGCGGAGGGGCGTCCGGTGGCGACGAAAGAGAGTTCGCCGACGCTGGAAGGGAATCGGGTGTGCCCGGGTGCGGCGGGGTCGACGAACTGGATGTCGCCATCGTTCGATCCGGAGACGAAATTGTTTTATGTGAATGCGCGCGAGCAGTGCGACGTGTTCAGCACCGCACCGCAAGAATTTGAGGAGGGGCACGCGTACTACGGGAGCGCCTATTTCCCATCGGATGAATCGTTGCCGTATTGGGGCGCGTTGCGGGCGATTGACCCGTTTACGGGCGAGCGAAAATGGGAGTTCAAGCATGTGACGCCGAGTTGGTCGGGAGTGTTGACCACGGGGGGAGGCCTGGCGTTCACGGGGGATATGGAAGGAAATTTTATTGCGTTGGACGCAGCCACGGGGAAGGCGCTGTGGCATTTTCAGATGGGCGGAGGCGTGGTGGCGGCGCCGATGACGTTCGCGGTGGATGGGAAACAGTATGTGGCGATCGCGGCGGGGTCGGGACTGTTTGTGTTTGGGTTGCCGTGAGAAGGAAGTTGAGAGTTCACGAGCTTGAGAGCTGAAACCTTCCGTCGTATTAACGTAGAAAGCGTGGGACGTTTTTGGCGGCTCGCCGACTCGTGCCCCTACGATTTGGTCGATTAAAAGCCGTATTTGGCGACGATTTTTTTGGTGTGTTTGTCGATGAGCACGAGTGCGGCGTGCTGGGCGGGTAAATGAATGTTGGTTACTGCTTCGGTCGGGATGTGATGAAGTCCAAGATCGATGTCGCGATCGACTTCCGACTCGAGAATGTAGAGGATGGCGTCCTGAAGTTGCAGCTCGTAGATCAGAATTGAAGTATTGGGAAGCACGCCGCCCGAACTAGTGTGAACGTCGAAGTCGGGCTTGATGCCAGCGGCTTGGACGATTGCCTGGTAGAAAATCGGAACCTCGAGGTAATTTTCGGCAAGTTCGAGGGGATATGCGACCCAAAAAAGCTGTCCTTTGCTGAGAGAAACACCCTTATAAGTAGAGCCATCCATGAAATTCAGGTACTCGACGTTCTGCTGCCTGGATTGATCGAAGGTCAGGCGACCGTTCATGATCTGGCGGGGAGCCTTCTCGAGTCGAGTCTCCACGCTCAAATCCCCCTCGCGAAAAGTTAAAGGTTCGGTTAGCCCTTTGAGATTTAGGGGAGCGAGGCGATCTACGAGCTGCCAGTGCTCATCGCGGGAGACGGGGCCGGTGACTAGGAGGTTGCCGCCGGATTTTACGTAGGCGAGTAGGGCCTGCCAAGTGGATTCGCGGAGGGCTTGGGCGGAGGGAAGAATTACGAGTTTGGGAGAGCCGAGTTTGTCGATTTGATTTTCGGCGAGGATCGAGCAGGGCTGATGCAGATTGTAGGCGAGGGCGCGGACGGCGTTTTGTTGCGCGGCTAATTGCAGTTCGGCCATCACGGAAAATTGGGCGGCTTGGGAAGTGACGACAACGATTTCTGGCGGCTTGGGATTTTTGAGGTAAGGCGAAGCGGCGACGGCGAACTTGGCCATGTCGCGGAGGACGGTGGCTTCGGGTTTTTCCGTGCCGTCGGCGTGGAGCGCGCCGATGGGCGTCTCGTTGCTTTCGGTCATGTAGGAGTTGGAATTCCAAAGCCATTCGATGGCGCCGGAACCTTGCACGAAGGACATGGCGAATTTGCGTTCGAAGAGTGCGGCTTCCTGTTCGGGAGTGCGGCGCGCGATTTCGTCAAGGGTGAGTTCGCGCTGAAGGCCGGTTTCCTGAATGAGCATGGCTTTGCCGGACTGCTTGGCGACGAGGGAATCCCAGAGGAGAAAATCGTTCTGCCACCAGGAATGATTGGTGGTGAAATCGACGTAAGGTGCGAAGAAAGCGGGCGAGAGACGATCCTGGTAGCCGCCTTCGTCTTGCCCAACGGTGATGAGCTGCGCGGAGCCGGTCTGATGAATGACTTCGCGCAGGTCGCGCACCCAATCGGCAAATTGTTCCTGGGCAAATTCGGTGTAGTCGTAGACGCGAAGCGAATTCACGCCGACGTACATGCTGCGCAGGTTGAACTCGTCGTCGGTGGGCACTGAAATGGTGCCGGCGATGGAATCGGGCGGAACGTTCCACGCCGCGGCTAAGGCGGCACGATCGGGATATTTTTTCGCGAGGCAGGCGTTCCAGGCAGCCAGTTCGGTGGGGTCGTCGTTAGGGCGCATCTTCCAGAGATGCTTGGAGAAGCTGGGCTCGTTGATGAGATCCCACGCGAGGTATGGCACATCGTGGAAGCGCGCGACGACCGATTGCACGAGATTGTGCTGTTTCCGAATTGCTTGCGGATCGAGATAGGGATTGGTGCCGCCGAGAACTTCGGGAAGAAATGCGAAAAAATTGAATTGAACCGGCAGGCCAAATTTACGAGCAGTCATTAAATAAGCTTCGAGAGTGCGCAGGGTGCGTTCGTAGGGACGGCCCGTTTCGTCGCAGAGTTTGTCCCAGCCAGTCCACCAGCCGGTGCGCAGCATGTTGAGCCCAGCATCGTGAATGAGCGCCAGGTCGCTGTTCCAGACGTAGACATTGGGATGATCGAAGTAAAGACGTTGCACTTCGCTGGACATGTAGGTGGTGCCGACGACGGCGAGCGGCTTTCCATCGATCGTGAAATAGTCGGAATTGACGCCCAACTTGGGGCCGGAGCGGAGGAAGGCTTCATCGCGAATCCAGAAGGCGGAGTGGTAGATGGCGCGGAGCGTGGTGCCTTCGAAGAGACGCGCGTCGATGATGTGCAGGCCTATGGACTGTGGTGCGGGAAGAACGGAAGCGGTCGCGGCGGGAAGCGTGATTCTAGCGGTTTGTTTTTGGTTGGGCTGGGCTTCGGGATACGAGGAGATTTGAACGGTTAGCGGCGCGGCGGGAGAAGCGGTGGTTGCGTTTGAAGCGGGGCGGAAAACGGTCTCGAGTTCGATGGGTTCGCCGGGGAGATAAAGAGGAAGAGTCGGGCGGACGGTGAATTCTTCGGCACCTTGGAGGGTGCGCTCGGCGAGAGCGCGAAGGAGTTGGGAGGAATCGGCGGAGGAATAAAAGTCCGGCGCGAGTTCCGCAGCGAGAAAAATCCAACGGCCACCGGCGAAAGCGCCGGAGATATGGTCGATCTGGACGATGGGCGCAGAGAGGCGGCGTCCGTCGTGTACACCCCAGACGAGAGTGTCGAGACGTGCGTCCAGAGAACCCGCGGAGCCGCCGCGATTGTAGAGATCGGATGAGCTGAGTCGGATGATCGGGCTGAAAGCTTGCTGCCAGGTGAAGTGCGGAAGCTGGATAGGAATATCGGGATTCGGTGAGAAATTTGCGCCGGATGAGCCGGGAGTGGACTGATATTGATCGATGTTGAGAAGGCGCGAGAAGCGCACGCTGTAGTCGCGCAGGTGCCAGCCGGAAGAATCGCGATAAGCAGCGCGGGTGAAAGGGCGTCCACCGAGGACGAGAAGGTTGCCGCCGCGTTGCAGGTACGCTTGAATGGCGGACCAGGCGGCTTCGGGGACTACGGAGCCTTGCGCGAGGACGAGCAGATGCGTTTGCGGATCAGCTAGTTGCGTGGGGAGTTGGTCGGCGGAGACGAGATGCGCGTCGGGAAAGATGGAACTGAGTTGCGCGGCGGAGGGAGCGGGCGAATCGGCTGCGGGCAGGCCGAGCTCCGACGAGATGACGACGGAAGAATATCTTTGCGCGCGTAGGGATTGCGGCGCGAAGGCAAAAGCGCAAAGGACGGCGAAAACGGCTACGTAGACGCGAGGCAAAGTATGCATGGAGACTCTCGATAGCGAGCAGAATAACGATACGGCAATTGTTTATACACCATTCCTGATTCGCACGTTGTGACAAGAAACATTTGCATCGGCAAAGAGCTGTGGCACTATCTCAGCGGAATAGGTG
>JBAVNY010000542.1:0-3302 GCA_049691535.1 Candidatus Acidiferrum sp. | reverse complement strand
ACAATGCATCGTGTTCGCTTGCACCCTGCGTGAGCGTCTCGACAACCAATGAGCGCAGCGGTCCACGCAGCCACTCATGTGCCGGAATATCGAATCCTACCTTTTTGCGAGTCAGCACAGCAGGAGGAAGTTTCCCCTGCATCAAGTGCTTCAACACGAACTTCTGCCGCGATCCGCGAATTTTCAGCGAAGCTGGAAGCGAAGCGGCAAATTCCACGATGCGATGATCCAGAAATGGTGGCCGGACTTCAACTGCATGCGCCATGCTCATGCGATCGCTCTTCGTCAGAATATCGTCGGCAAGATAATATTTCTGATCAAGCCACAGATACGGCGCCAGATCGTCATTCACCTTGGGAAGATTTGGCAATTGGCCAAGCATTTGAGCGAGGGTGTTGGGCAGTGGCGTCTTAACGATCGTGGGCAGGTCTTCGTCGGCAAATGTGCCGTTCCAAAAGACGTGGGCTCGCTCGGGAGACATGAGCGAACCTTCGAAGAGCCGCTTGACCTTGTAGTCGAAGCCAATTTTTTCGTCGGACACGGGCCAGTGTCGTAGCGCGGAAATGCCCATGGACAGGGCCGAACGGGGAAATCCACGGAGGATTCGCGAAATACGATTGGCGCGATAGGTGAGATAGCCACCGAAAAGTTCATCGGCGCCTTCACCGCTCAGCGCCACCGTAGTTTTCTTCTTGCAGAGCTTTGACAGAAACCACACCGGCAGCGCGCCGGCGTCGGCGCTCGGCTCATCGGAATAGTAGGCAAATTCTTCAATGGCGCCCAGAAGATCGATGCTTGGATTCAAATCCAGTTCGTCGTGCGCGGTGCCGTATTCCTTTACGGCGGTGCGAATGTAAGAAGATTCATCAAAGCTGCGACCGGCAAACGAAATAGAGAATGATTTGAGGCGAGAAGAACTGGCTTTCGCGGCGTAATGCAAAATGGAAGTGGAATCGATGCCGCCGCTAAGCCACACACCTAACGGCACATCGGACAAAAGGTGTTCGCGAATGGAATCGGCGAGAAGCGTGTTGAGCTCTTCTTTTGCTTCTTCGAGCGATATGTCGCGGATGGAACCGTAAGGGAGCTGCCAGTAGCTCCTGGTTGTAATTGCGCCGTCGCGCCATTCCATCCAGTCGCCTGGCGCAACTTTGCGAATGCCGTCGATCATGGTCCAGGGACTGGGGATGTAGTTCAGTGACAGATAGCAATCAAGAGCTTCACAACTGAGATTTCGAGGAATCTCCGGATGAATGAGAATGGCTTTGAGTTCGGAACCAAAATAGATATCTTCGCCCCTTCGCACAAAGTACAGAGGCTTGATGCCCATACGATCGCGTGCCAACACCAGGCGTCGTTGCGGCACGTTCCAGAGCGCGACGGCGAACATCCCGCGGAGCCGGGCAAAACAGTCCGTGTCCCACTGCAGAAAGGCTTTCAGGACAGTTTCGGTATCGGAATGCGAGCAGAACTTATGTCCTAATTTTTCTAGCTCGGCTCTTAGTTCCAGATGGTTGTAGATTTCGCCGTTGAAAACGATGCCGGATTCCCCGCCATTTTCGAGAATGGGCTGATTGCCACCTTCGAGATCGATAATTTTCAGGCGCGCAGCACCCAAGGAGAAGGAATCGGCAGAGAATACGCCCTGCTGATCGGGCCCTCGATGGATAAGAGTCTCCACCATTTCCCTGACTCTTCCCGGGGAGGGCTTGGAATTTTTATGTGTAAATCCGGCTATGCCGCACAAATGCGTGGGGTCCAGTCAGCGAATAGAGTTTTCAATCTGTATAGCTTATCGGTTGAGATGCCGCACAGCAACCTGGCGCTGCCCGACAGCCGGCGCCCAGGCGCGTGCCTCTGGAATACAGCCTCTTGCGAGGCGGTGCTCCGCAGCTTCACGGAGTAACTATCACCGCTGGACAGCCGTCCCACGGCTGGAAACCGCGTATACGAAAATCCACGGTGGAACACAGGTCAGAAACACTTTAGGCTTACCAGCGTTAGTATCACGCCCAACTTAGCTGGTTTGAATTGACAGGAGAACGTGTAGATGACCTCACCTGAGCTCACGCAACTTCTGTTGCCGCTCATCGTGGGGATCAGCATCGCACTGATGTTGATCCGTCCACGCAACGTGCCGGAGGTTTACTGGATTGGGGCGGGGGTCATCGCATTGCTGCTGTTACGGCTGGTTAGTTGGAAAATGGCAGCAGGCGCGGCGGAAAAGGCCCTGGATGTTTGTCTGTTTCTCATCGGGATGATGCTGCTGTCGGAACTGGCCCGCGAACATGGCGTGTTCGATTGGCTCTCGTCGGTCGCGGTGCGCCGTGCCGACGGATCGTGCGCGCTGCTGTTTGCTTTGGTTTACGGCGTTGGCACGCTAGTGACGATCTTTATGTCGAATGATGCGACAGCGGTGGTGCTGACACCAGCGATATTGACGGCGGTGCGTAAAGCTAAAGTTCAGCCACTTCCCTACTTGTTCGTTTGTGCATTCATTGCGAATGCCGCGTCGTTTGTCCTGCCGATTTCAAACCCGGCGAATCTGGTGGTATTCCACAACGACATGCCACCGCTGGCACGATGGTTAGTTTCGTTTGGAGTGCCATCGTTGCTGTCGATCGTGACCACCTTTGCCGTGCCGCGCTGGATGTTTCGCAAGGAACTTAGCGCGCGGATCGAATGCGAAGTAGAGGCACCGCCGCTTCGTGGCGACGGCAAATTAGCGCTGGCAGGATTGGCCGCGATGGTCCCAGTGCTGCTAGTGGCATCTGCATTTGGCCGGGACCTTGGAATGCCAACGTGCATCGTCGCTCTGGTCATCACTACTGCCGTCTCCATCAAGGCGCGCAACAATCCCGTGAGGCTTATTCGCGAGATCAGTTGGGAAACATTAGTGCTGGTCGTCGGCTTGTTCGTGATGGTGGACGCGATGGAAAGTATCGGCGCCATGCAGATCACGCAGAGGTGGCTGCTGTGGGCGGCGCAGTTGGGTGTTTGGACCGGCAGTTTGCTCACGGGATTTGCCGTCGGAATCGCGAATAACCTTGTAAATAATCTGCCGCTCGGCTTGATCGCGGGCAGCACCGTACAGGCCGCTCATGTAAAAGGTCTGCTCGCGAACGCGGTTCTGATTGGCGTAGATCTCGGCCCAAATTTATCCATCACCGGATCACTGGCGACAATTCTGTGGCTGATTGCGCTGCGCAAAGAAAAGCTTGAAGTAAGTTTCTGGAGCTTTCTGAAAGTTGGCGCGGTGGCCATGCCGGTGGCGTTGTTTATGTCTTTGAGCGGAGCTGTTC
>JBAVNY010000541.1:0-3586 GCA_049691535.1 Candidatus Acidiferrum sp. | reverse complement strand
CCTGCAAGTTGAAGTTGTAGAAGTAAGGCGTCCGGAAATTCTGACCGACCGCATAGATACCAAACGGGCCGTTCAAACAGCCTGGTTCGGTAGCCGCGTTTCCGTTGACGCACGTGGTCACGCCCGGAAAAATATACGTATTGGGCTGCCACGTGAATCCCGTTTGGCTGTAGTTGGAAACCGGTTTCGGCCCAGCCGGATTACCCTCCAGGCCATCTGCCGCGCTATTCGGCGGGCGGTAGTCCAGGAATGGGTTGATATTGATTTGGTCGTAGTACACGCCGACTCCGCCACGCACCACCAAATCATTCTTTCTCGTAGGCTGGTACGCAAAGCCGATCCGCGGCGCGAAGTTGTTCTTATCCGGCGGGAAAATCGAATCGATCCCGTTGCCCTGGACGACGATGCCCTTCCCGGGAACAAAGACCGCTAAATCCTTGCTGTCGTTGTGCAAGGGCCCAAAGTACTCGTAACGCAGTCCAAGATTAATGTTCAACTTGGGCGTAATCTGCCACTGGTCCTGTCCGAAAAAGCTGAACGCATTTACAGTTACCTTGCGTTCCGCATCTCCCACCGTCAAATTGCCGGTCGACACATCGCCCGCCAGGAAGTCGGCCAGCGCCAGCGTACTGTTGCACTGCGTGTCCGTCGCGGCACAGGTCCCCTTCCAAGGTCCCTGCGTTCCATCAAAGATGAAATTCCCGAGCGAGCGGCGGAAGTAGAATTCATCTACACGACCCTGGCGTACTTCGCCCCCAAAACGCAATTGGTGCGGGCCCGTCGTATAGGACACGATGTCCGTCAGCATGCCGGTGATGTCGTTGCGCCCTTCCGGAGGCGTGATGCCTACCTGCTCAAAACCTGTGATGGCGATGTTCGGCGCACCCAGAATCGGCTTCCCGTTAATCAACGCGTCCGGACTCTGGAACAATCCCATGGCCTTGGTGTCGAAACTCGCGTTCGCGTCGCGGAACGTCTGATTGAAGTAGTTGACGCCGAACAAAATCTGGTTCGTCAATCGCGGCGACAACGCTGAATTGAATATCGCCGAATAGTTCTGCACGTGAATCGGCGCTTTCTCGAAGTAATACGACAAATTCGAACTCGCCGTCGCCAGCGCCGTGCTGGTTCCCAGCGGCGCCGTCTGGCTCCCCTGCCCGATGAACATGCGCAACGACAGCCGGTGCTTCTCGCTAAAGTTGTGATCGATCTTCGCCACTCCGTTGTAGCTATACCCCGTTGACGGCGAAGAGCTGAAGAAATTGTTCGGCGTGCCCGGAAGCCCAGCGATCGACGATGGCCACAACCCTGGAATCGTGCTGGTGTTGGCTGGGAATAAGGCGCCCAGCATATTCTGCGAAATCGGACTCACCGGAACGCCATGAGCGCTCAACAACGCCAACGCATCGGTCACCCACGCTGTCGAGGGCTCCGTAGCTAATCCCGACAACCCGATAATGTAGTCCTGCTTCTCGAATCCGATAAAGTAGAAGGTCTTGTTCTTGATGATCGGCCCGCCCACCGTGAACCCGTAATTCTCGTTCCGCAATCGCGGCGGTTTCGGCGTCAGTGCGCTCGCCGTGAAAAACGGCGACGACGCCGCGTAAAATTCATTTCGATTGTAATAGTATCCCGTGCCGTGAATCGCATTCCCGCCGGACTTCAGCGCCAAATTAACAGTTCCCCCAGCGTTGCGTCCTGCCTCCGCATTCGATTGCGTCTGCGCCGAAAACTCGTCAATCGCATCGATCGGCATCACCACGCCCGCAATTCCCGACACGCCGCCCTGGTTCACCGCCGGAATGTTGTGCCAGAAATCGTTGTTATCCACTCCATCGATCTGCCAATCCACCTGGTTCGGACGCGTCCCGTTGAGCGACCCAAATCCGCCTACCGCATAGCCTGCATACCCAGGCGAAATGGTGATCAGTTGCGTAAAATCCCGCCCGTTCAGCGGCACGTCTTGCACTACCGCATCCGACAGCGTCATGGTTTGCGTCTGCGTGGTCGTATCAATCGTTACTGCCGCCGCGGAAACCTCCACCGCCGTGGTTTGCTGCGCCATCGACAACTTCACCGTCAGCGTGTAGATCGACCCCGCCGTCACCTGCACGTTATCCACCGTATTATTCGGGAATCCGCTCGCGACCACCGTTACCTTGTACGTCCCCAGCGGCAGGTCCTGAAATGAGAATTCACCGTCGCTCGTCGTTATCGTGGTGTGGTCGATCCCCGTGGCCGTGTCGATCGCCCGCACCTGCGCTCCCGGTACCGACGCCCCCGAAGGATCCGTCACCGTCCCGTTGATCGCTCCCCGAAACGTCTGCGCGTTCACCCCTATTCCCAAAATCAGTGTCAGCATGACTGCGAAGAGTAGTCGCCGCATGGATATCCCCTCTCAACTCAAATTTGAGTTTAACTCCTCGACTCAACATCCACTCGCGTCAGGATTGCACTACGACTTGCCCGAACGCCCCGCCTGTCGGCATTTCTTCCCAGCTGGAAGACCATCCGCACAGTTCACAGGCACCGGAAGCGTTCCTTGAGCAGAACTTCCACTTCAACGAAGCGGTTCCCAATTCCGCTTAGGCCAAAATGGCCTCTCAGTGCCCGCATCGTAGCCCACAGCGGACCACCTGTCAAAACAAAAACGCACTTTTCTTATGAGACACATTCATTTACAAGACGCGCTGCTCGCCTCACGCCTGACCTCTTCGCCCACAGCTTCCCCCGCTCCTACTCTCGATGCCCCTCGTAATTTGGCGCCCATCGCACGCGGCCCGCGTCCCCAGCCACGCGAACCGCATTTCTGCTGGCTCGCCGTTCTCTGTAGCGGCCGCCTTCCGAGGCGGGCAGCAAGCTCAGTAGCTGCCCGCGTATCCCAAGCTTAATCTTGTTGCAATATGATATTAATTGGCTGCATATATATGCTTTGTTGAACTGATCGAAAGCATTCTCACCGTTCGATGAATCAGACTTATCGTCGAGCGCTCGCCAACTTCGGGTCGGAGGCCAAAATCATGTTGCAACCTGGTGCAGTCCGCGCGCACGTCAAAAAAGGGAGTTCGCAATCGCATCCGGGCGTGAGCCCGCTCAATCCGCTCACCCACCGCAACACCGGATTCCAGCCGTTACCCAAGCCGCTTGGCCTGCCTCCCTATCACTACGCCCTCGCCGATCATTTCCCGGCCATCGCCAAGCAGATCAATAGTTCTGGCAAAATGATCCTCGACGTATTGGGCGACTCCGGCGGAGTTCAGGATGGCCAGTTTCAATCCGATGTAGCTGACGCCATGGTGGCTGCCCTGGTCAAAGCCGGCAAAAGCGGCCCGCAATTCTGCTATCACGTCGGCGACGTCGTCTACTTCACTGGCTTGCACGACGACTACTACGGACAATTTTATGGCCCCTACGAGCAGTACACCCCGCCCATCTTCGCCATCCCCGGCAATCACGACGGCGAGGTTGACGATCCCACCGTGCAAACCTCCCTCGACGGCTGGGTCGACTACTTCATGCAAGCCAATCCCGACGTTGATCCCATCTCGAAAGATGCTCCCCGCGTCGGCTTGAATCTTCCCAATCC
>JBAVNY010000540.1:0-8435 GCA_049691535.1 Candidatus Acidiferrum sp. | reverse complement strand
TGCATACTCTTTTCACACTGGGAGTCTCTCATGAAAATCGCCTTCATTCCCCTGATCTTAGCCGTCACTCTCTGCGCCCTCACCTTTTCCGCACAAGAGCAGCAAGAGCCCCATCATCACCACGAATCTGCCGAGGCTCTTGGCACCGTCTCCTTCCCCACCTCCTGCTCCCCCGCCGTACAAGACACCTTCACTCGCGGCGTCGCTCTTCTCTACTCCTTCGAATACGAATCAGCCGCGCACGAATTCGATATCGTCTCCGAGCGCGATCCCAAATGCGCCATGGCCTACTGGGGCCAAGGCATGAGCCTCTATCACCAGCTTTGGGATCCTCCTTCCAAAGCCGACCTGCAGCGCGGCTCCGAATTCCTGGCCAAAGCGCGCCAACTCAACGCACCCACTGCCCGGGAACGGGATTACATCCAGGCGCTCTCCGTTTTCTATACCGATACCGACAAACTCGATCACTCCCATCGCGCCGAAGCCTACTCCCAAGCGATGAAGGCTGTCTACGAACGTTATCCCGACGATCGCGAAGCCGCTGTTTTCTACTCCCTCTCACTCCTCGGCTCCGGCTCCGAGAACGATCCCAATCACACCAACGAAAAAGCCTCCGTCGCCATTCTCAATAAACTGTTCGACGAGCAGCCCACGCATCCCGGCATCGCTCACTACATCATTCACGCTTGCGACAATCCGCAGATGGCCAGTCTCGCTCTTCCCGCCGCTCGCAAATACACCAGCATCGCCCCCGCTTCCGCCCACGCCGTTCACATGCCTTCTCACATCTTCGCCCGATTGGGACTCTGGCAAGACGACATCCAGTCCAATCTCGCCGCCATCAAAGTCGCCGATTCCATGGCCGGCATGCATTTCCACGTCATGCACCACAAAATGCATTCCATGGATTTTCTCGAGTACGCCTACTTACAAATTGGTGACGACGCCAACGCCAAATCCGAAGTCGCTGCGTTCGCGGCCATCAATCGCTCCGAAGTCGAGCCCGAATATGTGGATTTCCTCGAAGTCCGCCAGGCTCGCGCCGCCGCGGTCTATGCCCTCGAGCGTCGTCAGTGGAAAGAAGCACTCGCGCTGCAGCCCATTCCCAACGCTGTTCCCTATGCACAAAGCGTGGCTTACTGGGGACGCGCCGTTGCCGCCGGTCATCTCCACGATTCCGCAGCCGCAAACGACGCCCTAAAGCATTACGACGAACTTATGGAAGCCACTCGCAAAGGTCCTAAGCCCTACGTCGCAAACTTCCTAAAAAATGAACACGGTGTCGTGCAAGCCTGGGCCTACTACGCTTCCGGCAAGTCCGATGACGCCCTTGGCCTGCTTCACGAAGTCGCCGACACGCAAGATAAAGTTGGTAAGGGTGAAACCGAATTGCCCGCCCGCGAAATGCTCGCCGATATGCTTCTCGATCTGCAGCGCCCCAAAGAAGCCTTCGAACAATACGAGATTGCTCTGCGCACTGATCCCAACCGCTTCAATGGTCTTTACGGTGCCGCCCAAGCCGCCGCCCAAACCCAGCAAAAAGAGAAGGCCTCCGCCTACTACGCGCAGCTTCTAAAAAATTGCGAATCCTCCAACTCCGATCGCCCCGAACTCACCCAAGCCAAAACCATAGTCGCCGCCAAATAAGCCGTGTGTAGGAGCTAGCCTTTAGGTTAGCTCCTGCCGTGCATCCAGCTCCAAACTGGTGCACGTATTTCTCCTCTGTTTCTTTAAATTCGTATCGATTTGATCTGCGTCTCAGCTCAGCGACCAACCCACCAAGGTCAGCGTCAACACAATCGCCAGCGCGCCTAAGCTGATCAACGACAACGTCTTTCCATTTCCCATCAACTTATCCCGCGTTTCCGGGCGCACGCACAAAATCGCCGTCACCACCAACACCGCGCTCCACGACAATGCGCACGGCACTCCAGGATATTGCCCCAGCGTAGCTAGTGTTTTGTCCGAAGGCTGCCCCGCCGGTATCCACCACGGCAGAATCGGCGCGAATCCCGCCGCCAGTACAAACGTCAGGATCTTCCGGCTCACCCAGCCCTTGATCTTTGGCATTGGCTTGCTCTTGCGAATCTTCCGCCACACAAGAAATTCCCACGCCAGCAACGCTCCCGCCAGCGGCATCCAGCCGTATCGCGCGCCCTCGACGTCCGCCCACAACCACGCACGAAAAAACACCCGCGCCGGATGTTCCGCCGCCAAACGTGGCAACAGAAACCAACCCGCCAGCGAGTTGCCCACAATCGCCACCAACAACACCACCAGGCTGATCAATTGCACCCACTGTTTTGTTGGCGCTTTGCCGCACCGGCTGCACGTCGGTCGCTGCGGCATGATTTGTATCCCGCAATGCTCGCAATACACGGCAACCTCTTAGGGGCACGACGGTTCGTGCCGCAAGCTGCTTAATCAACAGATATTCGAGCGCTCACACCTTATTCCAACATTTCCCGCTCGCCTACTGGTCCAAAGTTCAGCGTCCCCAATCGTCAAGTCAATGACCCACCGTCCGGCCCGCCGCCATGCCTGCACTCATCAAAACTTGTCGTCGTTCACTTCGATCCAATATCCGTCCGGATCCTGTAAGTACACCTGCTTCACTCCATCCGGCCGCGACGTCGGCGTGCTGCTATCGCCCTTGAAGCTGCGGTACTTCACTTTTTCCTGATCCAGATGCTTCAAGAATTCCGGCAACGACGCCACGCGAAACGCCATATGCACTTCAATGTTCTGCGCCGACCGCTCCGTCGCTCCGCTCACCACGTGCAATTGCGCATGCCCTCCCGCGCGAAACCACACATGTTTCCCATCCTTAAATGGCTCCGGAATCTGCTTCAATTCCATCACCTTCTCGTAAAACTCCGCACTCGTCTTCAGATCCCGTACCAACACCGTCGCATGATCCAGTTCCGGCGACTCGCTCGCCGGCCGCGCATGCGTCACCAACCAATATCCCGGAAAAATTCCCAACACCATCAACGCCGCAATCCTCAGCATTCTCATCTTTCGCACACTCCTTTTCTCCGCCGTAACCTCTCCCCCGCGGAGCGCCTCAGAGATTAGCCCTAACCCAAATTCCAGTAAACACATCAAATCTCCCCACCAGCAGCCCTTTTCTCATCGCCTTTCTCCTTATTCAATGCCTCGTTACCTTTGGCCAACTCTCGAATCTAATGGCCAGTGAGGATTTTCCAAATGTCTAGCCCCACCATCGGCCGCAACATCGCTCTCGCCATCATTATTCTTTTCCTTGGCTACAACGCTTTCCGTGCGCTCGGCGCTCGTCCTCCCGCCGCTCCCTCCACTCCCATTCCCAAGCCCGCGCTCGATGCTCCGCTCGCCTCCGCAAATTCCACGGAAACGGCAGTGTTCGCGGGCGGTTGTTTTTGGGGAGTGCAAGCCGTCTTCGAACACATCAACGGCGTCACCGAAGCCACTTCCGGCTATTCCGGCGGCTACCTGAAATCGCCCACCTACGAAACTGTCAGTCTCGGTGTCACCGGCCACGCCGAAAGCGTGCAAGTCATCTTCGATCCTTCCAAAGTCACCTACGGCCAACTTCTCATGGCTTACTTTTCCGTCGCTCACGATCCCACCCAGTGGAATCGTCAAGGCCCAGACACCGGCTCGCAATATCGCTCCGAAATTTTCTACACGACCGAGCAGCAAAAGCGCATCGCCGAATCGTACATCGCGCAACTCACCGCCGCGCAAATCTATATACGCCCCATCGTCACCAGACTCGAAAAACTCGAAGCCTTCTATCCCGCCGAGGGCTATCACCAGGACTACCTAAAAAATAATCCCAACAACTCCTACATCGTAATCAACGATCTCCCCAAGCTAGCCAACCTCCAAAAAACTTTCCCCACCCTCTACCGCCCCGACGATCAATAATTCCATCTCAGACGAAAACAGTGGCACAGCAATTCTTCGCTGTGCTCTCCGACTTTCCCCCGCCATCCACTTCTCCGCCATCCCGAGAATTCCCGTTGAGCAACACAACTCAAAACCAGCACCCCCTTCTTCAACGTTAGGATTCCCCACAAAAAAACTTGAGGGTGCCCCATCCTTGGCGCCTTCTGCAAAGGGTGGGTCTTCCGATCCAAAGCCACAATCCTCTTTCTCTTCTCTGCTTTCCCTTCCGAATCCTCTCAATCTTTCCTTGCTCACCAAACGAATGTCGTAACATGATTCCCCGACAAACAAATGTCCTTCCTCCTGGAAATCGCCGTGGAATCCTTACCCGCCGCCCAAGCCGCTCAACGCGGCGGTGCCGACCGCATCGAACTCTGCGCCAATCTTTCCCAAGGCGGCCTCACCCCCACCGCCGACCTCACGCGCCAGGTTCGCGCCGCACTACACACTCCCATCTTCGCCATGATCCGCCCACGTCCCGGCAACTTCCTCTACACCGACTCCGAATTCGCCGCCATGCAATCTCAAATTTCCCAAGCCCGCGATCTAGCCATGGACGGCATCGTCCTAGGCATCCTCACCTCATCGCACACCATCGATATCCACCGCACCGCCCAACTCGTCGCACACGCCCGCCCCCTGCCAGTCACCTTCCACCGCGCCTTCGACGAAGCCCTCCGCGCCTCCGCGTATCCAGATCCATTCGCCGCCCTAGACGACGTCATCGCCACCGGTGCCACGCGGCTTCTAACCTCCGGCGCCGCCCCCACCGCGCCCGAGGGCTCAGCACAAATCCGCCAGCTGATCCAAGCCGCCAACAACCGCATCATCGTCATGCCCGCCGCCGGCATCCACGCTAACAATTTCCCCGCCCTCCGCCGCACCACCCAAGCCCAAGAATTCCACGCCGGCCTGGGCACAGTGCTCCCCTACAACTCCTCCGACTATTCCGCCTTCGAATCCCAAATCCGCCAACTCACATCCCAGAAATCTCACCCACCTGATCGTTAAAAATCCAACGCCGTAGGTGCGACAATTTTCGATCGATTTCATTTTGCGGCTGCAGCCAATTCCTTCGATCGCGCCGCGTCCCACAGCGCTGTGTATGGCTTCAACTCCTCCATCATCTTTGCAAATTGGTTCAAATCCAGCGATTGCGCGCCATCGCTGATCGCCCGCTCCGGCGCCGGATGCGTCTCAACGATCAGCCCATCAGCCCCGACAGCAACGCCCGCTCGCGCCAATGCCGGCACCAGGCTCCGTTTTCCCGTGGCGTGACTCGGGTCCAGAATCACCGGTAAATGCGTCAATTCGTTCAGTACCGGAATCGCCGAAATATCGCACGTATTCCGCGTCGCCGTCTCAAACGTGCGTATCCCGCGCTCGCACAAAATCACATTTTCGTTTCCGTGGGCCACAATATATTCCGCACTCATCAGCAATTCTTTAATCGTGCTGCTCAATCCGCGCTTCAACAGCACCGGCCGCCCGCACTTTCCCAACGCCTTCAGCAACATAAAATTCTGCATGTTGCGCGCGCCCACCTGCATCACGTCTGCGTACTGCGCCACCAGGTCAACATCTTTGTCGCCCATCACTTCGGTTACAATCCCGAGCCCGGTCGCCTTCTTCGCCTTCACCAACAATTTCAATCCTTCTTCTTCCATGCCCTGAAAATCGTATGGAGACGTGCGCGGCTTGAACGCGCCACCACGCAATAATTTCGCGCCAGCCTTGGCCACCGCTTCCGCCGTACGCATAATCTGCTCTTCCGACTCCACTGAACACGGCCCCGCAATCACCACAAACTCGTCCCCGCCAATTTCCGCGCCGCCGTCCACCCTGATCCGCGTCTTCCCCGGACGAAATTCCTTGCTCACAAATTTATACGGCGCGGTGATCCGCACCACTTTTTCCACCTGCGCCATGGCTTCCACAGATTCCAAGCACGCCGTCACGTCGCCCACGCCCACCACACCAATCACCACGCGCTCTTCGCCTTCGATTGAGTGCACTTTGTAGCCGTAGTGACTGACAATCGCCGTCACTTCATCGATTTCTTTCCGCGTCGAATGCAGTTTCATCGAAATAATCATGTCCGTTTCCTTTTGGCTCCGAAGTAAACTCGCCCCGAAAATAAAAAAGCCCACTCAGTGCGAGTGGGCCAAAAATCTTTGTGTTCGCGCAGTCTAGACGATGGCCCCTCGTTGCCGGTTGCTCCGGTACGTAAATCGCCACCAATACGCGTTGACCATCAATTTCATGCCGCCCAGTCTATCCATTCCTGCCAAAAACGCAAGCCTCAATTCCTAAGCCATCATGCTCCGTCATTCCGAGCGAAGCGAGAAATCCCTCTTCGATGTCAGCCTGCCTCGAGTAGCGGCCGTTCCGTTCGCCTGACGTAGGAGCTTCCAACGCATTGGTGGGCACACGCCGACTCTGCGTGTGAGCCGGGGCTTCTCGTCCTGCCGCCGAATCGCGCTCCGCTAGAACAGCAGAATCGCAATCCGATATCCCGCGAAGTCCGATCCTTCCCTCGGCTGACATGCGCCCACCGCGGCCGAGTGAAACTTTCCGCTTTGCACTTGCTGCAGCACTTCGTCCGGCAAACGGCTCAGATCCGATACCTCGTAGCGCAACACCGCCATCGGCCGCTGCGCCACTTGGCGCTCGCGATTGCACGCCTTGTGCGCCTCCGGCGTGACATTCACTGGATTTAATCCCTGCGCCGCCAATTGCGCACCAACCGTATGTTCCTGCTCATCCAAACTCAGCGAAGGCACCACAAACGCGAAGTCTTCCACCGCGAATAATATGTTCCCGCGCTGCACCACAGCGATTCCCACTGCATTCAGATCCTTGTCCAGCAAGTTGGCGCGATGCGGCGGCGAATTCATCCACTGCGTGTGCAAGCCCGCCGCGGTCGGACCCTCCGCAACATTCTCAGCCATCAAACTAAAGCGCGCGCCAGCTTGCATCGCGCGTTCCTGCATCGGCGCTTCGCCGGGAAACTGGTGCGAAAGCATATTGCGTTGCGCCATCTGTTGCGCGTGCAAGCGAGCTGCGTTCGCCAGCGCAGCGTCCCATTGCAGCGGCTGTAAACCATGAGCGGCGCGATCGCGGTTCGCTGCGTCCAGCAAGATGCTTTCTGCATTACCTATTTGCGGTCGACTGCTGCTCGCGGCGCCAAATGCGCCCGGCGCAGCAGCGTGCAGAATCGGCGTGACAAACATCGTCAGCAGCGAGAGCACGGCGAGAATGGTGCAGCGCCGCGGCGTGGAAGACATGGCAAAAGCCCCCGCTTCCATTAAACACGATGTTTCGGCAAATTATGCGGCGAGCAAGTACAGCGGAGCACAAAAATGAAGCTGGCCCGCTGTACAGTCCATTTCAAAGCACGGGGCGGAGGCTGAATTCGCGAGCCGCGCCTTGGAATTATCCGCGGACGTGGATGGAGCTGAAGCTCAGGACGACGTGGCCGCCAGCGGTGGGGCGACCGAAGCTGAGCATCGGCCGGAAGCGGGAAAACAGCAAAATTTGATAGAGGTGATGGCGCACCTGCGGATTATCCGGTCCATCGATGATGTTGTAATCCGCCATTTGCCCGCGCTCGTCGACCAACACATCGACCAGCATTTCGTGTTGCACCATCGCATCAGGGTGCTGCAGTTCCGGGACCGCGCTCTCCGGATATTCCGCCAAGTTCAAAAGCTGCGCAGGTTGCAATAATCCCGTAGGGATATCGTTGGGATCCGCTTGCACGGTAATTCCCGGCACCATCATGTGAAACACAAACACGAAAATGATAATCGCTGAGAACAAGCCCCCGGTCGCGGGCACCGTCAACGGGCGAAACGTGTTATCCAGCAAAATTTCGGCGCGATCTTTGATGTGCTGCCAGCGGCTGGGCCAATCCTTGGTATCTTGCGCTTGCGCCGCCGCTACTTTAATTTTCACGGCCAAATCCGCTGGGGGCACCGCCCGGGGCATACGCGAAAGCAATACCGAAAGCTTGCGATACCGTTGCAATTCCTCGCGGCACTCCATGCATGCATCCAAATGCTGCCGAATGTCGCTGCGCTCTTCCAAGCGCGGCGCCGATGCCAAGGCGTCGTCCAAATACCCTGCCAGCCTGCTTTGAACTTTGTCGCACTTCATGACTGTTCCTCACGCGCCACACTTGCACGCGATCTTCCTTCAGCCTGCCCAAATGGGTTGCGTACATACGCCGCCGCCAGGCCGACTTGCGATTCCATTGAAGCAATTGCGGATGTCTTTGAAGCGACTTGCAAATTCGTGTGTGCTGCAATTGAGGACGCCGCCGCACTCGCACTCGCCATCACATTACCCGCGACGGAGCCGTTGCCGCCGTGCCGAACCGGTTCAGCAACAATTTCTGTCGCTGGTTGCCGATCGCCCAGAATCGGTTCCAGCATATCCCGCAGCGCTCGCCGTCCTCGCAAGATGCGAGACTTCACCGTGCCCACGCTGCAATCCAGTAC
>JBAVNY010000539.1:0-1857 GCA_049691535.1 Candidatus Acidiferrum sp. | reverse complement strand
GTTGAAGATCGTGAGGTCAGTGAACGGAAAAGTGGTCTTTATCCTGAGCGGTCGTATTGCGGCGGAGGATGCGGCGGAGTTGCAACGGCTCTTTGCTTTGGAATCAGCTGATCATCATCTGGCGCTCGATTTGAAAGACGTGACGCTCGTCGATCCAGATGCCGTGAAGTCTCTGGCTCGCTGGGAGGCCGAGGGCATCAGGTTTGAGAACTGTCCAACATATGTCCGTGAGTGGATTGAGCGAGAAAGATCCCGCAGCACTGGCCGAAAAGGCGGGCGCAACAACTGAAGCAAATCTGGAGGTCGCCATGAGTTTGAACAGTCTCGGTCTTATGGACGTTCATGAACAAGGATTGCACTTTGGGGGCGGCCAGTCGGCTGCTATGGACTTGGATTTCCTGGGCGACGTTCCGTCCGACGAGATCGAGTTCGAGGGAATCGTAGGCCACAGTGCGGCTCTTCGAAAAGTGCTGCAACTGGTTGAAGCTGTCGCCCATGGTAATGCGACCGTGCTGCTCCTTGGCGAGACCGGAACCGGAAAGGAACTCATCGCCCGCGTCATTCATAACCGCAGCAGCCGTAAGGACCGCGCGTTCATAAAGCTCAACTGCGCCGCAATTCCCAGTGGCTTGCTCGAAAGTGAGCTGTTTGGCCACGAGCGCGGCGCGTTCACTGGCGCGATTGCTCAGAAGGTTGGCCGGATGGAGCTGGCAGATCAAGGTTCGCTGTTCCTGGACGAAATTGGGGATATCTCGCTGGAACTGCAACCGAAACTGCTGCGCGTCTTGCAGGAGCGGGAATTCGAGCGCTTGGGCAGCACCCGAACGAAGAAAGTGGACGTCCGGATTGTAGCCGCAACGCACCGCGACTTGGAAGAGATGATTTCGCAGAAACAGTTTCGCAGCGACCTCTATTACCGCTTGAATGTTGTTCCCATCTCCATTCCTCCGTTGCGGGAACGCCCCGAGGATATTCCGATGCTGGTGCATCATTTTGTCCGACAAGCGGCGCGAAGAATGATTAAGACGATTGATACGATTCCAACGGAAACGATCGAGGCCCTGATGCAATACCAGTGGCCCGGAAATATCCGTGAGCTGGAGAATGTGGTTGAGCGTGCGGTGATTCTGTCGCCGGGGTCGGTCTTGCGCGTACCCCTGCGAGATCTGCAGACTCGCGTCACGGCTGGGCGCGATAGCGAAAGGCTTCAAACTCTGGCCGATGTCGAACGCCAGCACATTCGCTCGATTCTGAAAGATACGAGGTGGGTGTTGTCGGGCCCAAGAGGCGCAGCCGCGCGACTGGGAATGAACCGCTCGACTCTTTACTTCCGAATGAAGAAGCTTGGAATTGTCCGTCCCTGGGCATAGCGTCATTTCGATAAGGCAACCCAATCTTGCGAAAAGAGCCAGTCTAGGAGTGCCCCGGGGAGTGAGAAAGAGAGTGCACGAACCGTGTACGAATCCAACGATTTCATTGAGTTCGAGTTAACTTTGAGCGAGAAGCAGATTCCCCGATTTGTTGGAAACGCTAGCAGCTCGAAGTTACGGACGGAGTTGTTGCAGTCGAGTCTCGTGAGCGCAGGTGCGTTGCCACCATCCCAAACTGGCAGCTCGCGGAGACGAAACCTCTGGCAAAACTGCTGGTGGCCTTCCTAGCTCTATCTCCTCCGCCCGTGATCTATATCGCAAGGAACACACAGATGCAGCAACGTGGGTCACTGATGGAAGTGACCGGCATCGCATCGAGCGACGCAAACGAAAAACACCCCACAATCGGCCAACTCATTTCCATCTCGGAAGTAATCCACATGCCTGATAAACGCTGCCAGTTCAACCGGTCGATGCAACACCATTC
>JBAVNY010000538.1:0-14511 GCA_049691535.1 Candidatus Acidiferrum sp. | reverse complement strand
TTGGCTTCTTTCACGGGCGAGTGCCAGCGTCAAAGAATCCGGGCTCCTTGAATAGGCGTTTCAAGCGGGGCAGAGGACGAGGAGGGGCATCCAAGGCTTCCAGGAACGCATTCCACTGCGCGGCATTGAGTCTAAAGGCGACCCGATCCGCTAATTCCTCCTCAGCGCGAGCCAATGCGCTCTCTAAAACGAATTCGCTGACGGAACGATTAGCGGCCGCAGCCGCGGCTCGCAATCGCATTTTGGCTTTGCGGGTCAGCCGCAGGTCAAGTTTTTCACTGCGGGTAGAACGAGTTGGCATACGTAAGCCCCACAATTAGTCTAGGATGTCATGCCCGACAATGTCAAGACAACTAGTTTATTCAGCCAAGCCAGTAGCTTCCCGTCGCTGCAACGGTGCGGCACAATGAGGATGTGCATACGGCTAACGATACGCGGTGGATTTCGGAGCAGGCGGCCAAGCTGGGTTTTGATCTTTGTGGCGTGGTGCGTGATGAAAAATTTCCGGAACTGCAGCAGTTTGAAGAGTGGCTGGGCCGCGATTACGGTGGCGAGATGAAATATCTTACGGATGAACGGCGCCGCGAGCCCGGCTTGGTGATGGACAATCTGCGAAGCGTGATTGTCTGCGCCTTGAATTACAACACGGCATACCGGTATTCCGTCGATGCGGCTGCGGCCCCTGCTGCGTCTGGCCCGCGAGGCTGGATTTCGCGTTATGCGTGGGGTAGCGACTATCACGAAGTGTTGTGGGAAAAACTGAATGCGCTGCAAGCCGCGCTGCACGAGAAATTCACCATGCCGTTTGCTGCATGTTCTTATGCAGACACGGGTCCGATCGCTGAGCGAGTGTTTGCCAAGTACGCGGGCTTGGGCTGGCTGGGAAAGAACACGCTGCTGCTTAATGAAACGCTGGGCTCATGGTTTTTCCTGGGCGTCATTCTGACGTCTCTCGATTTGCAGCCCACGCTTGCTCCGGCAGAATCACCGCCACCTGATTTGTGTGGCCAGTGCCAGCAATGTTTAGACGCGTGTCCTACAGGCGCGCTGGTTGACCCGTATGTGATGGATGCACGGAAGTGTATTTCTTATCTGACTATCGAACTGCGTGGAGAAATCCCCGAATCGTTGCGCGAGCCGATGGGCTGGCAAGTGTATGGCTGTGATATTTGCCAGGACGTCTGCCCTTATAACCGCCAGGCCCCGACCACCCCAATCCCGGAGTTTCAGCCGCGCCGAACGAGTAATGACGAATCGCTTTTTCTGCCCGAGTTGTTATGGTTGGCCAGCCTCAGCGAACGAGAATTTCGCGATAATTTTCGCGGCAGCGCGATGAAGCGCGCCAAGTGGAAGGGGTTAGTCCGCAATGCGTGCAATGCCTTGGGAAACGCCAAAGTGAAGAGAGGCACTCCAGAGCATCAGCAGATCGCAACGTTACTCACGCGGCTCGCAGAATCCCCCGAATCGTCGATTGCCGTGTCTGCCCAATGGGCGCTCTCGCGCATCGAATAACTGCCAGCCAAGACTGTGGGTTCCGCTGCTGGTTCGGTTGAGTGCCTAGGGTCTCCGGTCTATAATGCAACCCGCAAGCCTAGACGCCCGCCGAAGCTGGGGAGTTCCATTTGCATCGCCGCAGATTCATCGTGAGCAGCGGTATCGTCAGCGCTGGCCTGTTGGGAGCCGCAAAGGCTGTCCCAATGATGTTGCAGCCCGAAACCAGCTCAGAAATCGTTTCCCATCTCAATTTGGAGGATAAGCCCGTGGCATTCACAGTTCCCCCCCTGCCGTACCCGTTCGACGCGCTGGAACCTTACATCGACGCCAAAACGATGGAGATCCATCACGACAAGCATCACGGCGCCTACGTGACCAATCTTAACAAGGCGCTCGAAGGCCATCCGGACCTGCAGTCAAAGTCGATTGACGATCTGATGAAGAACCTGGATTCGGTCCCGGAGAACATCCGCACCGCTGTTCGCAATAACGGCGGCGGCCACTGGAATCACTCGCTTTTCTGGCAATTGATGAAGAAGGGCGGGGGCGGCGAGCCCAAGGGAGAACTGGCGACGGCCATCAATTCCGCGTTCGGGTCATTTGCCGGCTTCCAGGAAAAGTTCAAAGCCGCCGGTGTGGGCCGCTTTGGTTCCGGCTGGGCGTGGCTACTGGTCAAGGATGGCAAGCTGACGATCGACTCGACGGCTAATCAGGACACGCAGTATATAGCAGGTGGAAAGGCGGTGCTTGGCGTGGATGTGTGGGAACACGCCTACTACCTGAAATACCAAAACCGCCGGCCCGACTACATCGATGCCTGGTGGAACGTCGTAAATTGGGACAAGGCCGCCGAACTCTATCGCGCCGCCAAGTAACCACGCAGCGGCATGACGGGTAATTGTAAAAGAAAAAAGCCCGCTTCGACCTGGTCGGAGCGGGCCTTTCACGTTAGAGGTGCTTTATTTGGGGACGATGCTTACGCCATCATGCGCGCGCGCGATAAGGGTAAGATTTTTCCCGAATTCGCGGCTTTACCATACAACTCCGCATCCGAGAACGGATGAATGTCTTCGCTAGGCATACCCACGGCGGCTGTAGGCAGCGATTTCATGGAATTCCGCGACGCTTCCCTCATGAGCTCCATCCGGCTGCGAACCTTAAATTTCGCAAGTAGGGAAGACACGTGGAATTTCACGGTGCGTTCGGAAAGGTTCAGTTCATTGGCAATTTCTTTGTTAGCCAAGCTGCGAAGAATGCCATCGAGGACTTCTTCCTCGCGGCGGGTTAGTTTCACAGCGCTCTTGACGCTGTTTCCGGCTTCCAGAAGCTTCTGTGCCTTCTCTGCCAGACCGTTCAAATGCTGAGGGGCTGCTGGCACCATGATGAGGTAATCCGCGGGCGATTGACCACGAACCATGCAATGCATCGCCAGGAGTCCCGCGGCGTGGTCCACGGGTAGTTCTCCATCCGGCCCGGCATCAACGTGAAAATGGGCCGTTCCAGACGTTTTTTCGTAAAACAGGTACACACCCACAGCAGAGGGTTTGTGGTGACTCAATGTATGTGACGCGACGTTTCTGCGGATTAACTTCACGTGCACTCCTCCGTTTTGCCTCGTGGTGGGAACGAAGCCCATCTTGGGATTGGTCTCGGTTACCTCCTTTGGGAGGTATCCGGCTCTGAACGGCAAGCAAACAGGGTCTGGGCAGGGTTACATACCCCCACAAAGTGGAGCGAACCTCACCTGAGGGGTAACTTGAGAAGGAGTCCCCGTATTTATTGCTTGCGAAGCTACACCTGACCGCGGTTATGTTCAGCAACCAGTCTGCCGGACTGACCAATTTTTTACGGTCAAATCTTTCAGCGACTTAGGGTTTGCCTGTATATACCCGCAGAAAACCTGATGCGTAGAAATTGCGCTCTCTTTGAATTTTTTGCTCGGGATTGCGCGTTTCGACCCACGCCCTTAAGGGGTCAAAACGCGGGTCTGCTCCGAAGAGATCACTTCATATTCGATGCCGCGCCATTTTAAACGGCGGCCCGCAAGAGAGCAGATAAAATTCGTTAGATACCAGAATGGCATGATTATTGGGAGGATAATGTAGATCCAGGATTGTCCCATGATCTGAGTACGGGCCGCTGGAAGCGCCTCCGCGGCGCCGATGACTCGTATCGCACCGCGGATTGCGGCCAGCAGCATGGGCAATGAGAAAAGAAATGCCACTTGGAACGCTGGACGTGACTGTGCCATCAAGCTCAGCATGACAATTAATCCTAACACAACCGTGGCGCAATACAGGAAATGCGTGGCAAACGCCATGGCCCACATTTGCGGCCGGTACACGCGAGTAATCTTCACTTGGCGATTGGTGAATTCCAGAAGTCCCGCGAAATCGGTTTGTACGTAAGACAGTGTCAGACATTCCGGAAGAAAAACGATCTGGCGGCGATTGCGTTCAATCATGGCGGTAAGGGAATAGTCGTCGCTGAAAGAATATTGCCAGACGTCCAACATGCCAATTTCTTCGAAGAGTGCTCGGCGGATGGCGGTGCCTCCACCCCAGCAGAAATTTTTGTTGTGGCCACCGAGCATGGTCACAACAGCCGCATTCCAGGCGGCTAACAGAGCGGTTGCCAAATTGACCTGATTTGGGACGAACCAGCGCATGGTGGTGGTGGCACCGATTCGGGAATCGGCCAGTGGAGCTACTAATTTATGCAGCCATGATTTTCCGGGACGGCCGTCGGAATCCGCAAAGACAATAATTTCGAATTCGGGCGGCAGTTGTTCGACGCCGGCGCGCAGGTTGTTTACTTTTTCGCTGCAATTGTGAGGCTTGCCGGCAATCACCACGTGGGCTTTCACCCGCTGCGAAGAAGATATGACGCGTTGAACCACGGCATGAGCTGGATCTACTTCGGAGGCAAGGATAAAAAATACTTCGTAGTTTTGATGGTCGAATTCGCAGAGCGCGACCAGGTTCCGCTCCAGGCCTGGTTCCATGCCGCGGCACGGACAGAGCACTGCGGTGCGCGGAGCGTAGAATCCCGGATCAGTTTTCAGACGCCGCTGGACATACGTCAGCCACTGTATCCCTTCCCAGAGCAGATACACGCCGGCGGCAATCTGCAAAATTGCCAGAATTTCGAAAAGTATTTCCACGTAGCCCGAGAATAGCAGAGGAAACTGTCGGCGAGCCGCGCTTGTCTAAGGGTAGAATCGCAGAGGTAAACAGCTAATAGCACAGAGGAGGGCAAAGATGAACGGACGGGTAGACAGTTCCATGGTGACTTCGGCCAATGAATTGAGTGGCTATCGCATCGTGCGCAATTTCGGGATCGTGCGTGGCATTACGGTGCGGTCGCGCAGCGTGCTTGGCAATCTTGCGGCCAGTATTCAGACTATTGTTGGCGGAAATATTACCGTGCTCACGGAGCTGTGCGAGAAGGCGCGGGAAGAAGCTTATGAACTGCTGTTGATGCACGCAGCGCAGCACGGCGCTAACGCAATTGTGTGCATGCGCTACGACGCCAACGAAGTGATGGAAGGCGTCACGGAAGTGTTGGCGTACGGCACCGCGGTGCAGGTCGAACGAGCGAGTTAGACGCGAGCGAAATTCTCGACTGATTCCCATAATGAAACGCGGCGTACCGGTACGTTCAAATTTAGCGGGCGTACCAAAAAACGTGAGCCCCGTCACATATCTGCTGTGCTGTCACGCGTACAGTGTTCATCGCAGCACACACAACTCCTGCTCTTCGCGTCACTTCGGTCAAGAGCGCCCAGAAGGTACTGAAGAATGAAAACGATATTCTTTTTCGCGTGACTCGGAGGCGGCGGTTTGGTAATTATCGCTGGCTACGTTTGCCTTTGCTTAATTAAGTCTTGCGAAGCCCGCCATGACTCCGACCATGAGTCTGTGTGGAATCTTCTGCTCAGCCGCGACAGACTGTAGCCTCTGCCGTGCTGAAGTCTCCGACTGAGGCAGCTTCACCGTAACTCCACCGCAATTCTCTATTTTTCCAAGGCGCTGATGGTGGTGATAGAATCAACGACTCATGTTTTGCTCTTTTTGCGGAGCTCAAGTTTCTACCGCGGCACGATTTTGCGCCAAGTGTGGCAAACCGGTGGCCGGGGACGCCGACGAAACGGTGCTGGGCGATGAGCTGGATTTTGACGCCAATCAAGAGACCCTGGCGCCTGATCTTGAACCAACCCCGTCACCGGTACCGCCGCCCCGTACACCATTTCGCGCTGCTACTACGCCTCGCCGCCCGCGCTCCGGCACTCCCTCCAATCCAGTTCTGTCCAGTAGCGATGCAATTGGTGGCGGCCGCTTCGCGCCGGGTCTGATCATTTGCGATCGCTACCGTATTGTGGCCATTCTTGGGCGCGGGGGCATGGGCGAAGTCTATCGCGCAGAAGATCTGAAGCTTGGCCAAGTCGTCGCCATCAAATTTCTGCCGGAAGCATTGTCGAAGGATGTTGCAGCGCTGGCGCGATTTCATTCCGAAGTGCGCACCGCCCGGCAAGTGTCGCATCCCAATGTGTGCCGCATGTTTGATATTGGCGACGCGGAGGGCATTCCGTTTCTGACCATGGAATATGTGGACGGCGAAGATCTTTCTTCACTGGTGCGACGGATCGGACGGCTGCCGCAAGATAAAGCCCTCGAAGTTTCGCGACAGATTTGTGCGGGGTTGGCTGCGGCGCATGAACGCGGTGTCGTGCATCGCGACCTGAAGCCGGCAAACGTCATGCTGGACGGCTCGGGGAAAATTCGTATCACGGATTTTGGTCTCGCCGGAATTGCATCAACGATTCAAGGCGCAGAGATTCGCGCTGGCACTCCGGCGTACATGGCTCCTGAACAACTTGCGGGCAAGGAAGTCACCACCAAGAGCGACATCTACTCGCTGGGCTTGGTGATGTACGAGGTGCTGACTGGCAAGCGTGCTTTCGGCGCCGCGACTCTTCCGGAATTGCTGAAGGATCGCGACGACGCGAAGATCACTAATCCATCTGTTCTGGTCCGTGATCTTGACCCGCTGCTGGAGCGCGTCATTCTGCGCTGCTTAGAAAGCGATCCGCAGAAACGTCCTTCGACCGCGCTGCAAGTTGCAGCAGCGCTTCCTGGTGGAGATCCGCTGGCCGCTGCGCTCGCGGCAGGGGAAACGCCCTCGCCAGACATGGTGGCCGCGGCGGGCGAAAAGGAAGGCCTTAACCCGCGAATTGGTTTGCTTTGCCTGGCGGGTGTTTGTCTGCTCCTGGCTCTTCTTCTCGGCGTCGCTAAACGTTCGAAAATGATTTCCTACATTTCGTTTGGACCGAGTCCCGAAGTGCTGATCGCCAAAGCGACGGACATGATCCGCTCGTTCGGGTACACCGACGCACCCGCGGATTCAGCGCAAGGATTCGGTCTGGTAAATGATTATCTCCATTACATCTCGGAAAATTTGAAAACTCCTACACGCTGGAATGTTTTGCGGCAAGACGAACCAGCGAGCCTGCTTTTCTGGTACCGGCAAAGTCCACAGCCGCTTGTTTCGCTCTCTCCCGTGGATAATTTAATTTATGGACGTGTTGAACCAGACGAGCCTCCATTGAGCTTGTCGGGCTCACGTTTCATCGGCCTCTCGCCACAAGGGAGAATGCTGGTATTTCGAGCCGTTCCGCCGCAGGTGGATGATCCGCAAACCGGTGCACCCCTTGCTCCGGACTGGAATGCCATGTTTGTGGCTGCAGGTCTCGACGTTGCGAAATTCAAACCCGTCCCACCGCGGTGGTATCCGTTGGCGTGGGGTGACACGCGAGCAGCTTGGGAAGGGAATTGGCCGACCCGACAGGAAATTCCCTTGCGTGTGGAAGCTGCGGGATATCGTGGGCGGCCCATCTATTTCGCGTTGCTCTCGCCGTGGGATAAGCCATCGAGAATGGACGCGACGCCGCGTTCGCTGCAACACTCGATCTCGCAGTGGTTCAGTTTTGGATTGCTGCTCACCGTGCTTGGCGTTGGTATGTGGATGGCATTGCAGAATGTAAGAGCGGGTCGCGGCGATCTGAAGGGCGCCCGGCGTTTAACGGTGTTTGTGGTCGCGGTGGGGATGGTGAATTGGGCGCTCCTGGCGCATCACGTCGCTTCCGCAATGGAAAGCGTGCTATTCATTCTTGCTCTGAGCGTCAGCCTGTTTTTCGGTATGGTGACGTGGCTTTTGTATGCTGCGCTTGAACCGTATGTGCGCAAATACTGGCCGAACACGCTGATCTCGTGGTCACGTATGCTTTCCGGTCAATTCAAGGATCCGGTGTTCGCGCGCGATGTTTTGTTGGGCACGCTCTTTGGTTTGTTGTCCGCGTTGTTGGAACAACTGCAGCCATTCGTCGAGTCGCGGCTTGGTAAGGCCCCGGGGCGCCCGATCGGATTGACCAACGCCTACGCCCTGGAAGGATTGCGGGGCAGCATCGCCACCGTGCTTTATCAGGCGTCATCCTCATTTTCCAGCGCGCTGCTGATATTTTTTATGTTTTTTATTTTGCGGCGCATTTTTCGGCAGACCTGGCTCGCGGCCGCCATCCTGTCGTTGATTTTCTGTTTGCCAAGTTTGGGAGCGGCAAATCCGTTGATCGACGCGTTGTTCACCGCGCCATTTTTCTTGGCGTACCTGTATATTCTCCACCGCTTCGGCTTGGTAGCGCTCACCGTTTTGTATTTCATTGATCAGTTGGCTGATAACATGCCGCTGGCTACACCTCTCACTGCCTGGTGGACGGAAGGTGGCGGGGTGGCGATGATCGCGATCCTCGCTGTGGCCCTTTATGGTTTCCATGTTTCAAGAGCTGGAAAGCCGATCTTTGGCGAAGCCGCGCTGGAATTTTAGCGGACGGGCGGTTGCTGCTTCAAGTTTGGTGAAGGGTGCAGCACGGATTCTGCGACGTGCGATGTGAGTGATTCCAAGTCGGTGAGTGTGCGGCTTGCGGCGAGGCGCGCCTTTTCCAGAAACGAAGAATCCAACATAAATGCGCAGCGATCGACGAACGGGTGATTCGCTGCTTCAAATGGCTTTCGCGCGCGTTTCGGAGCGCCGGCTCGCTGCAGAATTTCTTCGTACATCTGCAAATCAGATTGAAAATCGAGCGCGTCGCTTACGTTCCAGCGTTGCTGTCGCGTTAACGCAGCTACATACTTCTGACGGAACGCTTTGGCTTCTTTGCTCGTCATCGGCGCAGACTTGCGGGCGCCTTGGCCTGGCGATGCGCCGCCCATGCGGAGAATTTCAATGGCCCGCGCCGATGCCGCGAGCAGCGCTTCGCGTAGAATCAGTCCCAGAAGATCCTTGTACAATCCGGCATGCACCTGAAGTCCGTAGCGTCCGTGTTCAACCACGTAGGAGTCCACGAAGCGAGGAACAAGGCGCTCCTTGACCAGCGTTTCGCTTAGTAGCTGCGCCAGCGTTGCCGCCAGATCTGGCGCGGTGTTCTTTGGTTTGAGCGTGGAGGCCATCGCAAGGCCCATGGTAACAGCAGTCGCGCGGATTCTTGTCTGTACCAATGGCCGGGCTACACAAAAAGAAAAGCCCGGCAGGATAACCGGGCTTCTCTCGATTCATTTCGTGTAATGGCTTGGCAGGTAATGGACAAGCTTGGTTGGTCTTAGTGAATAGCGCGAGGTGAATCGCCCACCCCAGCTTGTTGCGGCTCGGGTTCGGGCACCACTGGAGCTACAGGTTCCTTCTCCAGCGCATTTTCCAGCACCTCATCCAGCGTGCGGACGTAGGTGATCTTCATGTCGCCGAGAATGTCCGGCGGAAGATCGGCCACAGCGTTAGGCTCGTTATCCGCGGGCAGGAGCACATGCGTGATTCCTGCTCGCTTCGCGCCCAGCACTTTTTCCTTCACGCCGCCGATTGGCAGAACGACTCCGGAAAGAGTCATTTCACCGGTCATCGCCAAGCGATTCTTAATCGGGCGATTCGTCAGCAAGCTGACCAACGCGGTTACCATCGCCGCGCCAGCCGACGGGCCATCCTTAGGCACCGCGCCGGAAGGAACGTGGATGTGGATGTCCTGCTTGCGGAAGAAGTCTGGGTCGATACCATAGCGCTCGGCATTTGCACGAGTCCAGGTCAGGGCCGCGGTCATCGATTCCTGCATGACCTCACCCAAATGTCCGGTCATCGTGAACTGCTTGCCTCCACGCATACGGCTCGCTTCGATGAAGACAATGTCTCCACCGACTGGTGTCCAAACCAAGCCAACGGCGACGCCTGGCTTCTTCACGCGCTCTTCCACTTCCCGCTCGGTGCGGTATTTGGGCACGCCCAGGAATTCTCGAACCACTTCGGGCGTGACCACCATCTTCTCGGTCTTGCCTTCGGCGATTCGCCGCGCTTGCTTGCGCACCAGAGTCGCGATTTCGCGCTCCAGGTTGCGCACGCCCGCTTCCCGCGTGTAGCTGTGGATGATTTCCCGCAGCCCTTCTTCGGTGAACTCGAGCTGTTCGCCTTCCTTGATTCCGTGCTCGGTGGCCTGCTTGGGGATCAAGTACTTCTTGGCGATGTGGATCTTCTCTTCGCCGGTGTAGCCGGGAAGTTCGATGATTTCCATGCGGTCGCGCAGCGGCTCCGGGATGGGATCCATCCAGTTGGCCGTAGCGATGAACGTGACCTTCGAAAGATCGAAAGGCACATCCAGATAATGATCGCGGAACGTTGAATTCTGCTCCGGGTCCAAAACTTCCATCAGCGCCGAGGAAGGATCGCCGCGAAAGTCACGTCCCAGCTTGTCGACTTCGTCCAGCATCATGACCGGATCGTTGCTCTCGGCACGCTTCAAGCCTTGAATAATCTGGCCCGGCAGAGCGCCGATGTAGGTACGACGATGTCCGCGGATTTCCGCTTCGTCGTGCATACCGCCCAGCGCGATGCGCACGAACTTGCGTCCCAGCGAACGAGCAATCGATTTGCCCAGCGAGGTCTTACCAACGCCCGGAGGTCCGACGAAGCAAAGGATTGGCCCCTTCATGCCTGGCTGCAATTTCTTGACGGCCAGGTAATCCAGGATGCGTTCCTTTACCTTCTGCAAGTCATAGTGGTCTTCGTCGAGAATCTCGTGCGCCTTGGTGATGTCGATTTCCGCGCTGCCGGAAGATTTGCTCCAGGGCAGCGATGTCATCCACTCAAGGTAGGTGCGCGAGACCATGTACTCCGCGGAAGCTGGAGTCATCTTCGCCAAGCGTTTCAGCTCGCGTTCGCACTCCTTCTTTGCTTCGGGAGTCATGCCCGCGTCTTCTACCTTCTTGCGCAGTTCCTCGATTTCCGCTTGCGCGTCGTCGATTTCGCCCAATTCCTTTTGAATCGCCTTCATCTGTTCGCGCAACAGATATTCGCGCTGGTTCTGGCTTACCTGCTCCTGAACCTGCTCGTTGATCTTGCTGCGGAGCTCCAGGACCTCAAGCTCCTTGGACAGTTCGCGGATTAGAATTTCCAGGCGCTTACGCACGTTGGACGTCTCAATCAGCTCCTGCCGCAACAGCGTGGAAAGGCTTGGCAAGGTTCCAGCAATGAAGTCGGAAAGCCGGGAAGGATCGTCGATGTTCATCGCCACGTTTTGCAAGTCATCCGAAAGCTGTGGCGAGTGACTCACCACATCGCGGAACAGGTCTTGCGCGTTGCGTTGCAGAGCCTCGAGTTCGTTATCTTCCTCTCCCAGGATGTCTGGCTCGGCTGCGACCGTCGCGCGGAGGAAAGGGCGAAGCCCCAGAAGCTCTACGATGTGGAATCTCTGCAAACCTTCCAGGAACACCACCACATTGCCATTCGGCATCTTTACGGTTTTATGGACCTTTGCTAGTGTCCCTACCTTATGCAAATCGGCGGCAGCGGGATCCTCGACCCGCGGGTCAAGCTGGGCTACCACGCCCAGCAACTTTTCGTCGCCAGTTAGCGAGTTAACGAGCGCCAGAGAGCTCTCCCGCCCAACCGTAAGGGGCAATACCGCTCCTGGGAACAGCACTGTGTCCCGAACCGGAAGAATCGGCAGGGTTTCTGGCACCACATGTTTCTTGTCAGCCATTAGTTTCCTCAAATCCAGCGGAAGAAAATTTCCGCCATGGAACCTTTAGATGCAGCGATTCTGAAAAGGGTGCTTAATGCTGCAGTGTCCAAAGGCAACAAGTTTTAGTGTATGACGCTCATATTATAGCGCACTCCTCACGTTCCGCAAATCCTCCTACAACTTGTTCGTTTCCATTGCCTTGAAAAGACACTTTGACCCCCAATCGACCTAACCTTGCTTTATCGGCTAACCTTGCTAAGAGGATAGTTAGCCCGAACCAGAGTTTCGGCTTGTTCGCGAGATTGAATGGTACCCTCGAGCTGGGCGTCTTCAATGGCGCGTAGCATGGCCTGAAAACTCGGTCCGGCGCAATAGCCCATATCCTGTAAGTCATGCCCCGATAACAATCGAGGGGGGCGTACCTGCTCCTGGGGAGTCTCTTCGATGAACTGGCGAACCGCGTTGTACGCATCGAGATTCCCGTGGCTCGACAGGCAATCCAGTCGATGCAGCTCCAGATGCTCCTCAAAGCGCGGGAGCCGGACGAAGCGTTTCAAAGTGGACTGCCGCATCCGGCCAACATCTTTGAATTTCATGTGATTGGCGACCAGTGCGAGTATCTGCTCCGTTTCGTCCTTTGAAAAGCGTAATCGCCGGAGAATTTCCTCAGCCATGGGGATGCCGACTTCGACATGTCCATCAAATCGAATGCGGTCACCGGTAACGGAAGTCGGTCGAAAGGTTGGGGGCTTGCCCACATCGTGGAGAAGCGCGCCCCACGCTAGGGTGATCGAAGCGTGCGGCGGCAAACCTTCCAGCAGCATCAGCGTGTGCATCCAGACGTTGCCTTCCGGGTGATATTCGGGCGGTTGCGCCACGCCCTTCATCGCCGCGATTTCTGGCAATACTTGCTGCAGCAAGCCGGTCGCATCCAGCAGCTCGAAGCCACGGCGTGCTGCGCCCTCGGTCAACAACTTAGTTAATTCTTCGCGGATGCGTTCAGCCGACACTGCGCTGCGGATTTGGGGTGCGAGCTGTTGGATCGCGGCAAAGGTTTCCGGTTCGATCGTATAACCGAAGCGCGCGGCAAAACGGACGGCGCGCAGCATCCGCAACTTGTCTTCGGTGAAGCGTCGGGTGGGATCGCCAATCGCTCGAATCAGCTTGTTTTGCAGGTCGGCGCGGCCACCGACATAATCCAAAACTTCGCCGGTATCGTGGCGCATCAGCAAGCCATTGATGGTGAAGTCGCGGCGCGAAACGTCGTCCTCGGGCTTTTGGGCGTAGACGACCTTATCGGGATGACGTCCATCGGAATAGCCGATGTCGGAGCGAAACGTGGCGACTTCCACCTTGTGGCCATTGCCTGGAACCAGCACAACGCCAAGCTGTGCGCCGACGGCGATGCTCTCCGGGAAAAGTTCCATCACCTGACCGGGCGCGGCGTCGGTGGTCACGTCATAGTCCGCCGGTTCGCGCCCGAGAAGAATGTCGCGCACACATCCACCCACTAGCAGAGCCTGGTGCCCATGCCGTTGCAGCGTGTCGCAAACCGAATTGGCCAGTTCCCGCGGAGTCATCGAGTGATTATGCGTCAGCCGGCGCCCTCCCCTTATGTAAGATTACCGAAGACGGCGTAGAGGTTACTTGCAGCGGAGTACGAGGCAGGTAATATCGTCGGATTGATGTGTGGCCCCGACAAAGTCGCTGACACTGGCCATCAAGTATTTCAGGGTCTCGCTGGCCGTCACGACCGGCATCGAACGGATCACGTTGGTCCAGCGCGGGTCGCTAAATTCCTCGCCCGCGGCATTGAACGCCTCAACTACGCCATCGGTGAACAGCACCAGCGTATCGGTAGCGCGAAGGTTTATGGTGTACGCGGCAAATTGCGCTTCAGGCGTGATGCCGAACGGAAGGCTCCCCGAATCCAGGCGCTCGATGCTTCCGTCCCCGCGGCGAATCACCGGCGAGTTGTGCCCGGCGTTCACATATTGCAGTTGGCCTGTTGGCGGATCGTATTCCGCAACAACCGCGGTGGTGAAGCGCTGTCCATCCAGGCTGTGCGCGCAAGCGTACTGATTCAGGCGTTCCGCCAATTGTTGTAGCGGCACTCCCTCGGACGCAATGGTGCGCAGGCTGGCTTGTAGTGTGGCCATGAGCAGTGCGGCTGGAACGCTTTTGCCGGCCACATCGGCCATCACCAGCATAAGCTTGCCACCTGAGCTACCGTCCAGCGTTGGATAAAACGCGTCGTAATAATCTCCGGCTACGGAGTTCTGCGCGCGCGTCCAGAAGGCCACTTCTGCGCCAGGGATCGCGGGGGCCACGGAAGGCACCAGCCAGGTTTGAATTTCGCGGGCAATCTCCAGGTCGCGCTTCATGATGACCTTATCGGCGAGTTCCAGCGAGAGAAGCAACATGAACAATAACGCTGCGATGAGATCCCCGTTGATTTGGAAATTGGTGTTGTTGGTTTCGAATTTGAAACCGGAAAAAAACAGCATGACCAGCGCGATCAGCAGCAGCACGCGCCGCGCTGGCGACAGCTTGTTCATCAACGCCCAGAAAAATTGGATGGCTACGCGAAGTGGCCGCTTCCAGTGCGGAAGCTTGCTGATTTCATCCCAGTCAACGTCTTTGCCGTAGAAACCGTAGCTGGAGCGTGCGTCGGCGGCAAACTGCGACCACAGATCATCGACGGCACGGCCTTCGCTGACGCGTTGCCAAAAAACGGACGCGCGGCGCAGTGGCGTTTTACGGACATTGTCGGGAGGTGCTGAGGTCGGGGCGGATGGAGCCATGAAAACGAGTATAGGTCATTCGTCAAACGGGATTGCGTCACTTGGCGGGAAAACCTCACCCCTGAAGGGGTGAGCTACAGATTAAGAATCGTCGCGATGCAACGAGCCGCCAAACTGCACGGATCCAAAGCCAAACTTATCGCGCAGACGGTCCGTAGC
>JBAVNY010000537.1:0-4375 GCA_049691535.1 Candidatus Acidiferrum sp. | reverse complement strand
GCCTCACTGAAATGTCGTGCCCCGCTCGATAATTCTCGACCACCAGTGGATGATCCACCGACACATCTGCGGCCCGCTGCTCGAAATCCGCCACCGGATAACCACGCGCTGTCATAATCTGCTGGATTAGTTTGTCTGCCTCGGTCAGCGCCGTTCGTGGATCATCTACGAATCGACCCTGGATGGTCTGCCACTTCGCCGCAAAATCCACACGCGCCTCCGGCGAGAGCGGTTTTATGTGGTAGCGCTCCACCCGGTTCTCAAGCCTCTGCAGTTGCGCTTCGGCTTGCGCCGCGCTCCCGGTTTCCTTCACGGCCCGTTGATATTCAGGACCAAAACGGCTTCTGAGTTTTCGGGTTCTTTGTGCTCTGACGATTAAAGCGATGGCGATGATAACCGCCACTGCAACCACGATACCAATGACCAACGACGAGTTGTTCATACCGGTACCTCTGTCAACATGAATACCCGTTTGTGTACGCTGCCTCCATCCGCATATTCCCGTACCTAACGTCCTTCGAAGTTGTACTTATCCCGTTTGTGGAAATATTCAAGCGCCGCAGCCTGACCTGAATTTCGCCTTCGTTGACTTGCCCTTTCGCGCCACCTAACATGTCCGCCATGCCTGCGGACGACGCGCTCATCGGCCAGACCATCTCGCACTATCGCATCGTCGAGAAAATCGGCGGCGGCGGTATGGGAGTGGTCTACAAAGCGGAAGATACCCGCCTGCACCGCTTCGTGGCCGTGAAGTTTCTTCCCCCCGGAGTCTCCAAAGATCCCACCGCCCTCAATCGCTTCCAACGCGAGGCGCAAGCCGCGTCCTCCTTGAATCATCCGAATATTTGCACCATTTATGACATCGGCGAGCAAGACGGCCACTCCTTTATCGCCATGGAATTCATGGAAGGCCAGACTCTTCGCCATCTGGTGGCCGGACGGACCATGTCCCGCGATGCGATCTTGCCTTTGGCCACCCAGATTGCCGACGCTCTCCAAGCCGCTCACGCCAAGGGCATCGTTCATCGCGATATCAAGCCCGCCAACATCTTCGTCACCGACCGCGGTACCGCCAAAATCCTGGATTTTGGCTTGGCAAAATGGTCCGCCACCTCGCAGACACCCAACGAAAATTCGGCCACCCTCGACCTACCCGACTATCTCACCAGCCCCGGCTCTACCGTCGGCACCGTCGCCTACATGTCGCCCGAACAGGTCAGCGGTAAAGATCTGGACCCGCGCACCGATCTGTTTTCCTTTGGCTCAGTGCTCTACGAAATGTGTACCGGCGCTCTTCCTTTTCACGGCAAGACCACCGCCTTGATCTTTCATGCCATCCTCGAGCGAACTCCTCCGCCCGCCGATCAAGTGAATCCGGCCAATCCCGCAAAACTCAGCGAGATCATCCAAAAGGCTCTAGAAAAGGATCGCAACCTTCGTTACCAAAGCGCAGCCGATTTGCGTACCGATCTTCAGCGTCTAAGCCGCGATACCCAAACCGAAAAAATTCCGATAACAACTACCGCTACTCGCCAGCCTGGTTTGTCCTTGGCTTGGATCGCCGCTCCTCTCGCCCTGCTCTTCATTATTGCGGCCCTCTTTTTCTTTTTGCGTCATCCCTCACAACTCAAGAAGGACGCGGGCTCCTGGGAGCAGCTTACCTTTTACACCGACTCCGCTGTGTATCCCACGCTTTCCGCCGACGGCCGCATGCTGGCCTTCATTCGCGGCCCCGAGACGTTTTTTGGCCCCGGTGACCTGTGCATCAAGATGCTTCCGAATGGCGAAACCGTGCAGTTAACCCACGGCGACAGTGTCCTGAAGATGGCCCCGGCCTTTTCACCCGATGCCAGCCGCATTGCTTTCGGCACGGTCGATCCCTGGGACACTTGGGAAATTGGTGTTCTTGGCGGCGAGCCTCGCCTGATGATGCGGAACGCATCCTCGCTCACCTGGATCGACGGCGGTAAGCGCGTGTTGTTTAGCGAAATCAAAGGCGGCTTGCACATGTGTGTTGTTACTACCGACGAAGGTCGTGGGCAGGGCCGCACCGTGTACGCGCCGCCCGGCGAACGTAGCATGGCCCACCACTCCTATCTCTCTCCGGATGGTCGCTGGACCCTCGTCGTCCTTATGAATTCGCTCGGCAAATTGACGCAGTGCCGGGTCGTGCCCTTCGACGGCAGCGGTCAGGAAATTCTCGTCGGCCCCAACGAGGCCACCTGCACTTCCGGCGCCTGGAGTCCCGACGGCAAATGGGTCTATCTGAGTACCAACGCGGGTGGCCGCTTCCACATTTGGCGCCAGCGCTTTCCCGACGGCAAACCAGAGCAACTCACCTCCGGTCCCGCGGAAGAGGAAGGCGTCGCGCTGCTTCCCGACGGTAAGTCGCTCATTACTTCCGTTGGCACACAGGACGCTATCGTGTGGCTTCACGACACCAAAGGAGATCACCAGCTTTCCTCCGAAGGCAACGCCTTTGCCACCACCTTTTCAAACGATGGGAAGCTGCTCTATTACCTGAAGCGAAGCGGTGGTGGTCCGGTGGAGATTTGGCGCACGGAATTAGCAACCGGACAAAGTGAGCAGGTCTTGCCCGGTTACGCCGTGGAACCCGGCAGCGAATCAAAAAATTATGGGATTTCTGCGGATGGCAAAAGAATTGTCTTCACGCAAAAAGACGAGAAGGGCATTTCCCATTTAGCAATCGCCTCTACCGACCGCCGAACCTCCCCGCAACGCTTGGACTCCAACGAAAGCGAAGATTCTCCCGGATTCCTGGCAAATGGAGATCTGATCTTTCGCGGAAGCGTGCGAGGCACTAACTACCTCATGACCAGAAAGCAAGATGGCAATGGCCAAAGAAGGCTTCTCGAAAACCCCATCCTGGACCTCATGTCTATTTCCCCTGATGGCGAATGGGCCATGGTTGCAGAGAAAGAGCCCCAAGATGAAGAACATCCCCACCTCCTCGCGTACCACGTGAACACTTCCACGAAAATCGCGCTTTGTGCTTCCATTTGTACCGGTGGTTGGGATCTCAGCGGCAGCTATATTTTTTTGAGCTTTCTGGGCGATCGGGGGGCGGACACTTATTTTCTCCCGACACTAACCGATGGCGAGCCCGCGAAGTTTCCGCCCAACGGAGTCGTTCGCGGCGAAGAGCTAAAGAGCATGCCAGGTCTGCGCATCGCGCCCGCATGGACGGACTCCGCCACTAGCCCGGATGTATATTCCTACACGCGCACCAGCAATCACCGTAATCTTTTTAGAATTCCCATTCCGTAAGTCGAGGGTCGTCGAAGTGTTGTGTAGAGAGGAACTCAGTGAGTCGCCGGTTGGGCTAGCGACTCACTGTTTGTTGATGCGCGAATTTAACTTGCTGCCAGATTCTCCAGCGCGGCCTTGTTATGCACCAGCAGCGTCGCTCCATTCAATTCCACCAATCGTTGCCGCTTGAAGCCGCTCAACGTGCGGCTCACCGTCTCGCGCGAACAGCCAATCCGCTGCGCGATCTCTTCATGCGTCAGCGCCAGTTTCACTTTCAGAACACCGTCCATGGTGCGCCCTGCCGCCGCGCATTCCATCAAGAAGCGCGCGAGCTTTTCCGTCGCCGAGCTACTCAACCCAATCGAACGAATTACGTCGTACGCCGAATGGCAATCGCGGCCCAGATGCTGCGCCACTTGCAGGCATGCGTCCGCATGATCCCGGATGAAGGTCAGAAAATCTTCGCGCCCAATGTACGCCAATTGGCACGGTTGCAGAGTCTCCACCGTAATCTCGTACGGTCGCCCCGCCAGCACCGAATTCAATCCTAGAATTTCTCCCGGCTGCGCGATCTTCAGTATCAATGTCTTCCCGTCGCTGTTCGTCGTCAACAGCTTGGCGCGACCCTGGCACAAGATGTGCACACCGCGCGCCATATCGCCTTCCATGAAAATCAGCGCGCCATCTGGATACGATGTTACGTGATTGATGCGTTCCAGCGCTTTCGTCGTGCGCTCCGACAGTTTGCAAAAGAAATTGCTGTTGTTCGCGGTACACGTGCTGCAATTCTCGGCCACCTGCAATCCATACGGAGTTTGCACCTTAGGCCGCGCCTGCGGCGCTGTGCGAAAGCTGTTCATTGCGGGTCTCGGGGCGGTCAGCGTTGTTGCCATCTGAGTATCCTTTCTCCTACATCTCTGAAATCTTCTAGCGCTGGGTTATACGCAATGAGAGAAAGGCAATCTTCGTGCCGTTCTTTGCCGGAAGCGCCACCTCTTGCGGCCGCAGCCTAAGTCCCAGTAAATCAGACAATTGAGCCAGGTCGTGTCGTTTCAGGTCACTCCGCAACCGCTCTCGCGCCGCTCCGAATTGGGTTATATCGCAC
>JBAVNY010000536.1:0-9415 GCA_049691535.1 Candidatus Acidiferrum sp. | reverse complement strand
CACATCGCCTTCCCTCAAGCCCGACGATGCCGCCGCGCTTGATGGATCAACCGAGGTCACCACCACCCCCGTGCTGCTGGGCGCGATGCCCAGTTGATGCGCAAGAGCCGGAGTCAGATTGTCTACCTGCACACCATGCAGCGCGGATGCACTATCCGTCGTGCTGGCCTGCTTGCCTTCCTTCTCTTCCATCTCGCCGAGGCTTACCGCAACATCCTTGGTCTGCCCGTTGCGCGCGATCTTCAGATGCACCGTCGAGCCGGGAGCAGTCTCGGAAATGTTCACGCTCAGATCGTCAGGGCCGTTAATCGGTTGCCCGTTCAAGCCCAGAATGATGTCGCCGCGCTCAATACCTGCTTTGTCCGCGGGACTTCCCGGAGTCACTTCGGAAACCAGCGCGCCACCGCCCTGATCTAGGCCGAACGCCTTGGCCATGTCGGCATCAACGCCCTGAATCGCCACACCCAGGTGTCCGCGAACCACTTTGCCATGCTCCACAATCTGTTCCATGACGTTGTGCGCCATGTTGATCGGAATCGCGAAGCCTACCCCCTGATTGCCTCCGCCGCTTCCGCCGTTGCCGGTCAGGATCGCGGTGTTGATTCCAATCAGATCGCCGTGCAGATCGAGCAGCGCCCCGCCGGAATTGCCCGGGTTGATCGCCGCGTCGGTCTGAATGAAGTTTTCGTAATGCTCGATGGCGCCGCCAAGTCCCCGGCCCGTCGCGCTAACGATACCCATGGTCGCCGTTTCGCCGATGCCAAATGGATCGCCAATCGCGAACACCACGTCGCCAACTTTCAGGTTGGAAGAATTGCCCAGCGTAAGCGAAGGCAAATTGGTCGCTTCAATCTTCAGCACCGCGATGTCGGTCATCGAGTCGGTGCCCACCAGCTTGGCCTTGTACTTTTTCTTGTCCTGGGTGAACACCTCGATGTCCGTAGCGCCGGAAATCACGTGATCGTTGGTCAAAATGTAGCCGTCCGGATTCACGATGACTCCAGAGCCCAGGCTGTGTTCCCGTTGCGATTGCGGAGCAGGGGCCTGACCACCAAACTGATCGCCAAAAAATTGCCGGAACATTGGGTCGGCAAACATCTGCGACATGTCCTGCTGCGCCTTCACTACTTTGGTGGACGAAATATTGACCACCGCCGGCAGCGCGGGATCTATCACCGGCGCGTAACCGTTCTTGAAATCCGCTAGATCCACTGGAGCGGGATCCTTATCGATTTTCAGCGGCACCTTCGCTGCCGCGGAAACCTTCCTCTGTAATTGGGGAACCGTCCCGGCCACCGCAAGGCCGAGTGCCATCGCCCCTACCAACGACAGAGTAAAAACCTTCCGCCGCCTCAACCGCCTACTTGTGCTGGGCTTTGCTTCGGACGGGCCCCAGCCCCCGCCTTCAAAATCTGACCTAGTCATACGTTCTCCTTCAAAATTTTCCATCTGGATTCGGTTTGATTGCTCTCGGAGCAGCTCGCGCCGAATGACGAGCACCAAGGGTCATTGGTAAGATGAGTCGCGGGAAGCTGCGGTTGCTTAGAAAACGAAATAAGTATCGTAATACGATACAATTAGGGAAATGACCTAGTATTTTCAGGTAATACGAACAATGTGGGCGACGAGAAGCACTGCCACGTTAGATGCGCTCAAACAGCGAAGCGTATAGCAAGCCGCCGGCAAAACGCCGTCCTTGGCCTGCACTCTCACTACAGCGACGGGTCGAGCTTGATTCCTGGGGTCGGGTTACTGGACACGCGACTGCAGAATGGCAGAAGCTTCCCGGCTTTCCGCCGCGGAGAGCTGCGATCGGTCACAGACACCGGTATTATCGAGGCACTCGCGGAGATTCCGGTCATGCGATGCTTCGCTGGCATCCAGCCGCTCTTGCGGCGTCAGATTCGATAGGGTGCAGCCCAGAATAGCCTCCAGACAGTTCTGGAAGTTGCGGTCATGGTCGGCATCGACAGCCTGCGCCTTTTCGCTTGGGCTCAGCTGGCTCTGATCGCAAATATCCGTGCCATCCAGGCAACTTTGCAGATTTCGCAGGCGCGCGGCTTGGGCGACCTGTTTCAGCTCGGCTGCAGTAAGCGTCGTGTGGATACATGCGCCGACACCATCCATACAGTTCTGCAAATTTTGATTGTGACGGGCCCGAGCGATTTCCTGCTTCTGGTTGGCATTCAACTCGCTGGTATCGCAGTCGTACGAGCCGTACAGGCAATTCAGGAAGTTGCGATCCTTTGCCAGGCGCGTAACCACCGTGCGCTCATCAGGGGTAAGTGCGGAACCGTCACAGCCCGAGAACCCGTTAAGACAATTATCAAGATTTTCCCGGTTCACCGGATGCTTCGCATTGCTGGACGTGGTTTGTACAGAGATTTGCGGAGGAGCAACGGCTTGCAGAGAAGAAACGGACAAAACAAAGGCAGCAACCAAATCAAAATTACATCTCATAGAGGAACCTCCGAGAACGGGATCGCTGCCAAACTTCTGAACATCACATCCAGCTCAGCGACGGTATTCGACCGCGTCGGACCACCCATTTGATAGACGTAGAGTCTCGCCCAAATGTTTCCATCCTACAGTACTTTTTATATCGTACTACGATATAGTTTGGACCTATGCTGACCGCGGGTAATAAAGCTGGCGACACAAGTGAAACCATGGCAGTCAATTACCGGCCCCGGCCCATCCAGAGCGATGCGTGCAACAATCCGCCGGCGAAGTGCTTTTCCTGCTGCGGCCTGAACCCGGCATTGGAAAGCGCCACGCAATAATCCGGTAAACGGGTGATCCTCAGGCCAGTGCTCAGGCGAAAAGCGGCATAAAGGCTGCGGATCACAGCGGCGGAACATAGCCGAAGGACCGGACCGGGAATTTCGCGAAACTCCGAAACCACCCAGCGTGCTCCGGGCGCCGCTCTCCTCACTACCTCCCCGACAACTCCTTTTAGCTCGTCTTCTGAGAAACAATCGAGGAAGAAGTGCGTAACGATTAGATCGTATTCGGCAGATTCCGGAAAAATGAAGTCTGCAACATTCGCGATATGAAATCGGACTCGCCGCCTAAACGACTTGCCCATTGTTAAAATACGCTGCTCTGCGATTTTTACCATCTTCGTACTTAAATCGACAAAGTCCACTTGGACTTCCGCGTTGGATCGCAGCAACTGCGCCAGGAACCGACCGTCTCCATCTCCACAAAGCAGCGCCCGGCGCGAGGATGCAATTTCTGGCAAAAAGGCGAAGCGCGCCCGTTCCAGTGCGCTGCCAAACGAGACCCACTCGAGAAAGTAGTAGTAGGGCGCAATGGCGTCGCAATTCATGGTCGGCGTAGCGACAGGCTGCATGGCTCAGGTGCGCAAACTTTGCAAAAGAAACAACAGAACCGCGGGCACAAGGATCGCCGCATCCACCAGTACCCGAAGTGCTGACGGCGACAGGAGTCTCCTGGCACGATTCAGAAAGAAAATGAGCAAAAAAGCCAAGCTCAAAGCGAGAAACAGAGGCTTTGCGTCTGACGGCGTATTTCTTAGCCAACATTCAGCGATGAGTACTAGGGAAAAGCCGCTCGCCATGATCCCGATCCGGGAGTCTGCCCAGCGGACGAGTCGACGCACATCCTCAGAATCGCCCCCACTCTCCCGGCTTTGCGAATCGCGCTCCCAGCACTCGATCGACAGACAATTCAGACAGCACAGCAGCGCGAAAAAAGTCCAGCACAACAGCATGTCAATAGATATGGGTGCCCGCTGCGACCACACCGGCAGCGCCGTGCCGGCGGCAAATAGAATACCCACGGCAAGCTCCTTGGGAACCGCGGAAGCCAGTTCTCGCGGCAGCGCGTGGATGGCGGCCATGTACAAAATAAGGATGGCGCCGAGAGCGACTCCCGCCCGAAATTCGAACCCCGGCAAACCCCGCATGGTCAGCCAGAGAATCGCCAGTGCCACGGCCAGCAATAAAATCGTCAAAGTGAGCGAATGCCGCCGGCAGAAAAGATGTCGCGCCTGCAAATTGGCAACTTCCTGAGCTGAGCGGGTATCAAGCAGCCGGTCGGTGATGTAAATGCACCACACCGAGAGACCCAGAACGAGAATCTCGACGACGCTGAGTCGCGCACCGGCGCTTCGCGCGAACAGCGCCGCCCAAACAACAGCCACCAGTGGCGCATCCAAGCTCAGAAGATTCCACCACAGCCACCAAGGCGTCGTTTCTCTCGTCACCGCAGGCGGATAAGCGAGGCTCTCTGGCGCGTGTGTTCCCAGACCAGCAGCTACCGAAGTGGAGGAGGAAGAGGCCATTGCCAATTGCTGAGACTCCTATAGTTTCAATCTCCCTCGCTAAGACAGATGCCGCGGAGCCTGCATTTGTTCTCATAGGAAGACTGTAAAGGTCTCACGCAATTTCCCAAGATATAGGAGGAAGGGCTGGCTTAAATGCCAACGCTACTTCACGGCCGGCGCCAAGCCTGCTGAAGTCCCCGGCAGCACGGTGTTATGTTGCAAGCCAAGGAGCCGGTTAAACCGCTGCTGTCCCATGGTAAGCCCGATGAAAAATCCCAGTTCCACCAGTTGCGGCTGCGTGAAGTGCTTGTAAAGAACCTCCCACTGCGCATCCTCAAGATCCGTGCCCCAGGTAATGGCTTGCGCGAAATTCAGCGCCGCCTTTTGCCGTTGGTCATAGCGGGTAGACTTTTCGAAGTTCAGCAAATCCTTGACGTCTTCCTCCATCAGGATAGGCCCAAACGCTTTGGTCGAGCGCTGGTTCCCGCAATAAGCGCAATCCACCGACTTGGAAACGTATAGCCGGCACAGCTCCTTAATGGCGTGATCGCAAACCCCGTTCACAAACGTATCGCGCCATGCATTCGCAAACGACCAGAACACCGCCGGAACATTGGCACGAATCGCGTGACTCTCTGGCCGGGGCGTTCCTTCACGGCGCGCTCGATCGAATTCCGCCAGCATCGCCGGATCGCTAACCTTCGTAACATCTGCATACTCAAGCCGAGGTGTGCTCATTGAAATCTCCGTCCATGAATTTACGTATATAAGGATGGCAGTTACGTCAGGTCGGATGTGACCTGCAGCACTTCGGTTACAGCCAAACGGCTCGCGCGGCGGTAGACTGGCGAGCACAGTTAGTCGATAAGGAGACGGCGATGAGTAATGGCGGGGGCGGGCGGTCAGCAGGAGTGGGCGTGTGGGGCTTTGGCAGCATCTTGGCAATCACCTTGTCGTGGAGCGTGCATCACTCGATTCTGTGGATGATCGTCCACGGAATATTCAGCTGGTTTTACGTCGCCTATTACGCTTGGATGAGATGAAACGCACAGGTCAACAAGTCTCGGCTCAGCGAAACTCAGCGTCCTCTGCGTCTCAGCGTTATCCTTTTCCTTCACCTCAACGCCCAATGAAAGGCAAGTTTGCAGAATCACAATCAAGTTGCAATAACTGCTGACGCCAAGCGAACGCCACCAGGCCCGAAAGGCCTGCCTCTGCTGGGCATCGCTCTAGAACTGCGCAAAGATCCGCTGGGCACGCTGCAACGCGCCGCCCGCGATTACGGCGATATCGTCAGCATGCCGGTCCTAGGCGTGAACCGCATCCTGGTCAACCGCCCGGAATACATTCAACAAATCCTGATTTTGGACCACGCCAAATTACAAAAGAGCACACTAACAAAATTGGCCGTGCGCCCGCTTCTCGGCGACGGCCTACTCATCAGCGAAGGCGAATTCTGGCGTAAGCAGCGCCGTCTGGCTCAGCCGGCATTCCACCGCGCCCGCGTCAACGAATATTCCCCAGTGATGGTCGATTGCGCACTGCAGCAAATGAAAAATTGGCGCGACGGCGAAACCCGTAACATCGCCGAAGAAATGATGAAGGTAACGCTGGAAGTCGCGGTCCAGACGCTCTTCGGCACCAGCATGGCCGGCGATTCCGACAACATCGGAAGAGCCATGACCTTCCTGATGCGCCATTATTTGCGCCGCGCCCGCAGCCCGTGGCGCATCCCGGAAAGTTGGCCCACGCCCAGCAATCTGCGAGCCCGCCGCGAATCCGAATACATGGATTCGCTGGTCTATCGCATCATTGCCGAACGCAAAAACGGCGCCACGCCGCGCAACGATTTACTCGGTCTGCTGATGGCCGCTCTGCACGACGATGGAAGCCAGATGACCGAGCGCCAGTTGCGCGACGAAACCATGACCCTGTTTACGGCCGGCCACGAAACAACGGCGTTGGCCCTAGCCTGGACCTGGTATTTGCTGAGCGAAAATGTCGTCGCGGAAAAAAGGCTGCGCGATGAACTGCGCGATGTGTTGAACGGCCGCCCCGCGGACGTCGCCGATCTCGACAAGCTCCCGTATCTCAATGCCGTAATTCGCGAATCGCTGCGCCTCTATCCTCCCGCCTTCATGACCGCGCGCACCAGCGTCGACGTCACCAATATCGGTGGATACGAAATTCCGGCAGGCACTACGTTGCTGGCTTCGCAGTGGGTCGTGCAGCGTGACCCGCGTTTTTACGACCAGCCCGACAAATTTATCCCGGAGCGCTGGCTGGCCGGCCTAGAAGCACAATTACCCCCCGGCGCCTACTTCCCTTTCGGCGACGGTCCCCGCCGTTGCATCGGCCAGGGCTTCGCGATGCTGGAAACAGCGCTGGTAGTAGCCGCAATCGCCCAGAAATTTCACTTCCGCTTAACGCCAGGCTATCCCGTAGTCCCCGAGCCGTTAGTAACCTTGCGCGCAAAATACGGAATTGAGATGAAACTAGAGAAGCGCTAAAGAAGCGGATCTTCCGCCGCCGTCGACAGCAACCTCGCAAGTCCACCTGCGATGTCATCCCGAGTGAAGTCGAGGGATCGTGGCAATCAATTCCAATGCCGAGAGCCATCCCACCTCCGCACCTCAGCGATCTCTGCTTCTCTGCGTTATCCTTTCTTTCTTTTCCCCTGACCGAATCGCGAATCTCAGTGCAAGAACGCCCGCAAGCGCCGCAGCGATTGCGCAAACTGGTCCGCGTTATAACTCGACGGATTCTCCAACTGCTGAAACAATCCATTAATCGCCGCTCGAGCCTGCGGCCCATCCCCAGGATTAGTGTCCTTGGCATACGCGATATACAACGAATCGACAGCCATCGTCGCCTGCTCCGCAGCACGCTCATCCGCTAGTGCAATCTGATCCGCCGCATCGCAAATCTGCTGCAGCATCCGCAGCGTCAACTCCCGATCGTACGCCATCCCAGACAACCGCTCAGCAAACCGCTGCGCGATCGGCGCCGCAGACGAAGCAGCACCTGCAACCACGCCACGATCAGGCGTGAGCTTCGACATCTCCGCAAAAACGATACTCATCTGCCGATTCAGATCGGTCGCTGCCGCCGCATCAACTTGCCCCGCAAGTATCCGAAACACCGCGTACCGCGAGGCGTTCCACGCCGCATCCCCCGGCCGCCGTCCTTCATATCCATGTTCCTGCCGCCAGGAATCCTTGGCCGCCCCCAGCGCATGGTGACACGCGAAACAAGAAAGCTCCGAATACTCCGGCCACGCATCTTTTTTGTCCGCCCGTTCCCCGCGCGCCCGCCAAGTAAGCCGCTCCATATTAGCCCGCAGTTGCACCGCCTGCCCCGCACTCCAATCCCGCACCCCAGCCCACGCCGCATCTTCCGCCGGCTTCCCCGCCGCCGATTCGCGTGACACTTTCCAATGCCGCGGCATCACCGCGGAAAACGAATCCAGCTCGAAGTAAAGATCCGGATGCCCCGCCGCAATCATTTCATGATCGACAAATCTCTCCCGCGTCCCCAGGTGGCACTCCAAACATTTCTCCGTTCGATGAATAATGTTGCGCGTGTCCTGCATCCCCAGCGCCACCGATTTTTCATGCGGCCAATCGCGCGTCGTATGCGGCCCCAGCCACGCAGACGCTGGCCCATGGCAATTTTCACAAGACACGCCATCCGCCAATTCGAAAGCCCGCCCCCGTTGTTCAGCAGTGGCGTACAGCGCATGACACGCCAGACATTTCGGCGCTTCTTCCGCTTTCGCGCCAAGCTTCAGAATCCGCGCCATCCGTTCGCCAACATCTCCGGTCAGCGCCTGAAACGCCCGGCTATGTTTGTCCTGCAAAATCCATGTCGAATATTCGTTTTGCAACACGCGGCTACCGGCAATCGGCTTGACGCTGCCGTGACAACTCGTCGCGGCGCAAGAACCGGGTCCAATGTATTTGATGGGTTCCGCCGTATCGGCAGAAGGACTCGAAGAAGGATTCGAAGAAGAAGCAGAAGCAGCGCCACAAAGGAGAAGCACTGCGGCGACAGCTAGCATGCACCGCGCGGGAAAAGTAGTTGGATGATGCGCCATGCGGAAAGATGCCCAGAGTGCTGAATGCTTATAGCTTTGCCTGCCGCGCGAAGTCAACGCCCCAGCCGTTGCCTTTTGCGGTGCAATGCGCGAAAAGTCAACGGGTCGCTATTTACTTCGCCCAGAGACAAACATAGTATGCGGGGATAACGTCAGCCTCGAAATGCGCCGCCCAGCAATCGCGGCGCAGCATCGCGAGAACGATTCTCTGTGATCTTTGACGATCTGCGGGCCATCCAACTGCGCTACGGTTACCTGCCGAAGGCGGAGTTGGAAGGGCTTTCTCATCGCACGCAAACTCCGCTCTACCAGCTCCATAGCGTAGCCAGTTTTTATCCGCATTTTCATTTGGTCCCGCCAGCCAAGGTGGAAGTCCGTGTGTGTGCCGACATGAGCTGCCACTTGAATGGCGCCTGCGAATTGCGCGCCGAACTGCTGCGGCGTTTTGCCGGTGCGCGGCCAGAAGATGTACAGATAAAGGATGTGAGCTGCTTAGGCCGCTGCGATCAGGCTCCCGCAGTAGCTATCAACGACGAGAATTTGGCGGCCGTGAGCGCAGCTTCTGCGGAAGATTTGGTGCGGCGAGCCCTGCGCGGTGAAGAAGTACGCGCTGAGCATCCGCACGAACCACCGGTAGCTTGCGCGTCCGACCCATATCCCAGCGATTCAGAAAAATATGGCGTGGTGCGGCGGCTGCTCGAGACCCGCGATTGGGATGGGGTACTGGCGACCCTAAAAGAAGCGGAGCTTCGCGGCATGGGTGGCGCGGGATTTCCCACCTCCCTGAAGTGGGACCTAGTCCGCAAGCAGGCCGATCCCGTCAAGTACATCGTGTGCAATGCCGATGAGAGCGAACCCGGAACGATCAAGGATCGATTCATCCTGAGCAATTTGCCGCACCTGGTGATCGAAGGCATGATCATCGCCGGCCTGCTCACCGGCGCGAAAAAAGGAATTTTGTATATCCGCCACGAATATCCGCTGCAAGAAGAAATTTGCGGCGAAGAGTTGCGGCGGCTGGTTAAAGC
>JBAVNY010000535.1:0-1827 GCA_049691535.1 Candidatus Acidiferrum sp. | reverse complement strand
ATCTGGGAGAGTATGCTTTGCCGCGATTGGCGTTTCCGTTGGTGTTGTTTGGAGATGCGATTGAGGCGCGGCGGGCGTTGGAGATTGGATTAATTTCACAGGTATGCGTGGCAGAGCGGTTGGGGAGCGAGGTGGACGGGTTGGTAGCGCGAATTTGCGCATTGGATGCGGTGGCCACGCGGAAGTGTAAGGAGTTTTTTCAGACTGCGCAGCAGAATACGTTTGAGCAGAACTGCCGGTTGGCGACGGATGCGTTGACGGTGGGGAGTTTGGCGGTGATGGAAAAGAAGGAAAAGATTTAACGCAGAGATCGGAAAACGACGAGATAAGAATAAAGAAGGAATTAACACAGAGGGCGCAGAGGCCGGAGCACAGAGGGCACGGAGAATTCGGAGCGACTGCGCGAGGGGAGAGACGCTGGCGAGAAGTATCAATGCGGGGGCTAGGCTGGACCGGTTGCCGATCTCGTCGTTTCACCGGCGAGTGATGTGGTTGATCGGCATCGGAATGTTTTTCGATGGATTTGATATTTACGTTGCGGCCACGGTGCTGGGCGCGACGCTGCACAGCGGATTTTCCACGTTAAATCAAAGCGCGCAGTTTGTTTCCATGACGTTTCTGGGGATGATGCTGGGATCTTTCTTCACGGGATTTTTTGGCGACCGGTACGGAAGACGATTCAGCTACCAGGCGAACCTGGCGTTGTTTGGAGTGGCGTCAATCGCCTCGGCGTTTGCGCCTTCGATGACCGTGCTGATTTTGTTGCGATTTGTGATGGGCATCGGACTGGGCGCGGAAAATGTGGTGGGCTATTCGACCATTACCGAATTTGTACCGCCCCAGGCGCGCGGAAAATGGGTTGGACTGATGTCGGTATTCGTGGTGGCCAGTTTGCCGCTGAGCGGACTGGCGGGCATGGCGATCATTCCCTTTTTCGGGTGGCGAGCATTATTTTTCCTGGGTGGACTGGGCGCGCTGGGCGTGTGGTACGCGCGAAAGGCGTTACCGGAATCGCCGCGATGGCTGGAATCCGTGGGACGGGACGACGAATCTGAAGCGATTCTGCAAACGATCGAACACGAGGTGGCTGACGAATGCGGGCCACTTCCCTCCCCTGCCGCAGCGCCGACAACGGTGCATTCGCGGGAACTGGGATCGCTGGCAAGGCCGGTACTGCTGCCACGAATGATGGTGGGCGCGACATCGCTGATCGTGATGAATACGCTGCTCTACGGATTCGTGACCTGGCTGCCCACATTTTTTGTGCAGGACGGGCGCGGGATTGCGAAGTCGGTAGGGTACGCGATGGTGATGTCGCTAGGTGCGCCGCTGGGATCAGCGATTGGAGCGTTCACGGCGGATTCCTGGGGACGGAAGCCGACGATTATTGGGGCATCGCTGGCCACGATCGCGATTGGAAGCGTGTATCCGTTTATCAAGTCGTCGGTGGCGTTGATGGCAGCGGGATTTTTGTTGATGGTGCCAATTTATGTGCTGGTGACGCTGCTGTTTGCGATTTACGTGCCGGAATTATTTCCGACGGAGGTGCGGCTGCGGGCGTCGGGGATCTGCAATGCGGTGGGGCGCGGGGCAACGATTGTTACGCCTTTTATTGTGGTGGCGCTGTTTGCGGCACATGGTGTGGGTGGAGTGTTGAGTTTGATGATTGGATTGTTGTGCGTGCAGATAGTGGTGGTGGCGATGTTTGGGATTGAGCCGAAGAAGAGGACGTTGGAGGAGATTGGGCCGGAGGAAGTTGGGGCGGTGGTTGGGGAGAAGGCCTAAGGAAAGAAGAAGGACAAAGCTTTACCACAGAAGGCACAGAGG
>JBAVNY010000534.1:0-10014 GCA_049691535.1 Candidatus Acidiferrum sp. | reverse complement strand
ATTCGAGTCTGAAAAAACGCGGACGAGGTTTTTTCGCTCGGACACTTGGTCACGATATTCACAGATTTATGTATATTTATAGTAAATAAGCTGCTATACTTCCTGTAATGCTCGAAGGACGCCGTTGTTGTTTCCATTTCGGTTCGCCCTGAGCGCTTTTCGCGGAGGGTCGGCTCGCTCACTCCTCCGTCCAGCCCCCAAATTCCCCTAAGTCCTTTGCTTCCCTTGTGCGACCAATCCCCGAGGTCACGTCAGCAACGGTCCGTTTCGGAACTCGTCCGGGGCGTGTTGATCTGCCCACGATGTATCTCCGTGGACGTGCAACAACGCGAAGCCGTCGTAGCTTTTGCCTCCTACGATTTGCATCGCGGTGGCGCTCACACGCGGCTCGTGAGACGCCATTTCCAGAAAGCGGCGGATTCCTTGAATGTCGGCATTGTCGCTCTTCGCGTCGACCACGTTGCCGCTGCGCACCACATTGTCCGCAAAGATCAGGCCGCCGCGCCGCGTCAGTTTCAGCGCCCACGCAAAATACTCCGGCATTTGCGATTTGTTGGCGTCGATGAACACCAAATCGAACGGCGGCAATTTCTCTGCGGCAATTTTCGGCAAAGTCTCCAACGCCGGACCAAAACGCAGATCGATCACCTCGCTCAATCCCGCGAACGCGATATTCTTTCGCGCCACATCCGCGTGCTTGGCATCCGCTTCGAGCGTAATCACTTTCCCGCCAGCCGGAAGCCCCCGCGCCATCCAAATCGTGCTGTACGCGCCGAGCGTGCCAATCTCCAGGATGTTTCGCGCGCCGATGCTTCGCGCCAGGATCTGCAGCAGTTTGCCTTGCGTCGCAGACACATTGATCGCCGGCAAGCCTGCTTCCGCGCTGGTGCGCAAGGCGTGTTCCAACGCCGGATCGTTTGGCGCCAACAATCCGCCAAGATAGTCGTCGACAGCCGCCCATACTTCTTGTGTCATGGCGCCACACTCCTTGCAACAGAACTTGAACTAAAATCTCCAGCCATACCCAAACGCAAACTGAATCGTGTGTCGCAAATCGCCACCAGGCACAGGAGCGTTGATGCCGTTGTCATTCACGTTGCGCACGCCAAACAGCACATGCGTGTCGCCCACTTCCAGCCGCAACGTGCTTCGTTCTGCTGGATAAAATTCGATGATGCCGCCCAGATCAATCACGAAGCTGGCGGCCCGTTCATAGCTATACGTCAAGCTGTTTTGCGTTTGCGTAACTCCGCCCAGTGCCTGCGAATAGCTGTTAAATCCCGGACGCACTTTGCCGAAAAAGCCAAAGTGGTTGCGGCGAATCCCGCCCTTCACGCCAAACAAGCCCTGCAGAATTTCCCCGCCGTCATGCGGCCCAGAGCTGTTGGTGCTCCGCGGGTAATACAGCAAATCGCCATCCAGATAAAAAACGCGATACAGCTTGTAAGACGCGTAGCCGCCAAATCCCGGATCCGTGCGCGTACCGTCGGTTGCGCCTTCCCGGGTAATAATCATCGTGCTGAACACCGGGCCCACTTCCCATCGTCCCGAGACCGCACGCTCCGGCTCGTTTTCAATCCAGCCGCCCGGCCGGTACGCTACGCCGAAACTCAGTCGCGTGGTATCCCCAATTCTTCCTTGCGCTGTTCCACCCGCCGATCCTGGTCCGGGCGATATCGTGGCATTCGGCACCCGGTACGGATTACCTTCAATGTCGGCACGCAGCGCCCAACGGTGCGTCACGTAATATTCAAAGCCGCCGCCAAGATTCAGAACGAAGTAGTTGACCGACTTAGAGCCGTACAACGTTGTGGGATCGCCATTGAAATACAAAACATCGCTGAAGTGCAGCACCCCCGGCCGCACCAATCCAAACACCGCAAATCGCCGCGTTTGCACCACCTTCGCGCGTATGCCGAACACGGCCTGTAGCGACTGACCGCCTTGTCTGTACAAAAGCTGGGCCGAATTTTCCGGGAAAAAGTCGATCTGCGATTCGATCGCCAGCCGCCGGTTCAGATTCCAGTCGAAACGTCCGCCAAATCCGGGATAACTCTTGCTGCCTCCGCCGGGCGGTGCCTGCTGAATCGTGGAAAACTGCGCCCCGAATTCAAAGCGTGTGTACAGGTCCTGCGCCCGAGCGGCAGAACTCAGCATGCTCAGAACGAGCGCCATCAAAACGTGTCGATAACTAAGACCGGCCAAAGACCGCAAAGAGAATTCTCCTGGAATACGATGCGGAACTACGAATTCTTTGATCTATCGCACGAATTCTCGCCGATGAGATGCGCTGTCAGGCAGCCGCGTGGCCTTTGCGATATTCATCGTAGGCCGCGAGATAGCGGTCCACATCTTTCTTCCGCAAGTAGTATGGCGTGGAGAGCCGTACCTTGGAAGGCGTTCCGCCGCGAATTCGGATTTTCTTTTCTTTCCACATCCACAGTTCCATGTCCGGCATCTTCAGCGGAGCAATATTCACCGTGGCAATTCCGCAACGCAGCGCCGGATCAGGCGAAGTCCACGATAATGCGCCGCGCTTCACCATTTCCGCCAGGATGTAATCGGCCATCATGCGATGACGTTTCTCAATGCGATCCATCCCGATCTGATTCGCCAATTCCACCGACGCGCGCAGCCCACAAAGCGCCGGCACATTCGAGCTGCCAATTCGCTGGAAACGCTCAGCACGAAGTTTTGGATCGTCCCAGCCTTCGGTGGCGATCGTGTTCCACACGCGATCAATTACTTCGTCGCGAACGTACAAAAATCCGCTGCCCTTTGGCGCTTGTAACCACTTGTGCGGACTCGAGGAATACATGTCGCAGCCAATGTCCTTAATATTCAGCTTCATCATTCCCGGCACGTGCGCGCCATCGATGGCACACAAAATTCCCTTCGAACGTGCCAGCGCCGCCAATTCTTTTGCCGGCAGCACCGTGCCGGTCACCGTCGGAATGTGGCTAAAGAAAATTATGCGTGTGCGAGGCGTGATCGCATCGCTAAAAAGATTCAACACCGTCGCCGCGTTGGGCACCGGCCTGGGCAGAGTCACCTTCTTCACTATAATGCCGTAGCGCTTCGCCCGCAGATTCCAGGGGTGCTCGCCGCCAGGATGCTCCTGATCGGTCATCAGGACTTCGTCGCCAGCTTTCAGGTCAATCCCATTCGCGATGTAACTGTTGGCCTCGGTGGCGTTGCGTAGCAGCGCAATTTCATCGCGCATACAACCTACAAAAGCGGCCAGCGGATCGCGAAACTCATTCCAAGCCGCGTAGCCCCAGATCGGATAGTCTTCCGGATCGGCCTGCGCCAGGCGCTCGGCGTCGCGATACCCTTCGAACACGGCGCGCAAAACAGGAGCCGGAGAAGAGCCGACGGTTCCATTGTTCAAATACACTTCGTCTCCGGGAATCAGGAATTGTTTGCGCAGCTCGCTCCAATATGCTTCTTCATCCTTTTCATACAGAGAGCCGTCGGGCAACTTCGCGGGAATCCCACCCAGAATCTCGTCGCTGATGTGAGGTAATGGCGCGGTCGTCAAAGCTGCGGCGCTGGCAATCGACGATAGAAATCCGCGACGATCGATCATTGTGGCCTCCTGATTTCTTTGGCGAGCGAATTCTAACTTGAATTGCGAAGCGGTGGCGGGAAATGGTGGCACGAGATTGCGGTTCAGTCCAAAACCGAATATCGTGACAAGGCTAAAGAAATCGACGAACCAGTTTGGAGAATCGTATGCCGAGAATTTCTCGCTCGCTTATCCCGTTAATGGCCTCAGGTCTGCTCGCCACCTTTGCGTTCGCACAGGGATCCGCGGATCACCAGACGTCCTCGCCTAACGCCGCCACTCGCTCCGCTTCGTCGATCACGGACCCGCTGCGCTCTTTGTTCTTCGTCCAGCAATTCGATGAAGTTGATATTTCTCCCGACGGCAAAAAAGTCGCCTGGGTCGAAACGCAAATTGACGAGAATGGCGCGCAGACGGGGAATCACGACATCTACATTTCCGAGTATACAAAGGACCCGAAGCCAGTGCGTATTACAGCGGCCGCGCACGGCGCGCACTTCAACGAACTTGGATTGGCTTGGTCGCCCGACAGCAAGCAGTTGGCGTTCCTTTCCGACGCGGAGAAAAAAGCACAGCTCCAGTTGTACGCGTACTCGGTAGACGGCGGTTCCATCAAGAAGCTCACGACGTCAACCGGGCTGCTTAGCACTCCAGCATGGTCACCCGATGGAAAGAGTATTGCGGTGCTGTACACGGAAAATGCCACGCGAGATGCCGGACCGCTGGTCGCCGAAACCGCGGAAACGGGAGTCATCAAGGATGCCTTCTTCGAACAGCGCCTCGCCGTCGTAGACGCAACAGGAGGCTCACTGCGCTCCATCACTCCCGATGATACTTACATCTACGAATACGATTGGGCGTCCGATTCGAAAAGCATTGTGCTGACCGCGGCAAAAGGCAACGGCGACAGCAATTGGTACATTGCGGAATTATTTGCGGTTGACGTTGCCTCCGCCAGCATGAAATCGCTCTACAAACCAAAATTGCAAATCGCTCGCCCGGTCGTTTCGCCGAATGGGAATAGTGTGGCCTTCATCGCAGGGTTGATGAGTGACGAAAGCTCCGTAGGCGGCGACGTGTTCGTGATTCCGCGAAACGGCGGGGCTCCTCGCAACCTAACGCCGGACCGCAAAGCCTCTGCCTCGCTCTTGGCTTGGACCGCCGACGGCAAGCTCATCGACATGGAAAATGTTGATGGCGAATCTAGCGTTGCTCGCATCGATATGACGAACGGTCATATCGAAAGCCTTTATCGCGCGCCGCAATTACTGACCAGCGGATTTTGGTCCACTAGTCTGTCTCTTACGCGCGACGGCGCCACGGCAGCCTTCGTACGCACTTCGTTCAACGATCCACCCGAAATCTTCGCGGGTCCCTTTGGCAAATGGAAGCAAGTCACGCAACGGAACGCGGCATTGAAACCCGCGTGGGGTGAAGCCAAAAGTTTGCATTGGAAAAGTGACGGCTACGACGTGCAAGGATGGCTGATCTATCCCAAAGATTTTGACCCGGCGAAAAAATATCCGATGGTCGTTGCGGTTCACGGCGGCGGCAGCTTTGGAACAGGCGAAGCATTCACCCGCGCCAACGTGAAGGATTTCGGCTACGGCGATTGGCGAGATATTCTGGCTGGCGTCGACGAAGTGCTTCGAACCGCTTCGGTTGATCCAAACCGTCTGGGCCTTACCGGCTGGAGTTATGGCGGCTATATGACCATGTGGGGCGTCACGCAAACAGATCGTTTCAAAGCTGCTGTGGCCGGCGCGGGAATCACGAACTGGTCGAGCTACTATGGCGAAAATAGAATCGATCAGTGGATGATTCCCTTCTTCGGTAAATCCGTTTACGACGATCCCGAGGTTTACGCGCGCAGCGCCCCGCTCACCTTCATCAAGAATGTGAAGACTCCGACGCTCATCATTGTTGGCGACAGCGATGGAGAGTGTCCCACGCCGCAGTCTTACGAATTCTGGCACGCGCTGAAAACCCTGGGCGTAAAGACGGAGTTGGTCGTTTACGAGCGCGAAGGCCACATGTTCGTCAATCCCGAGCACCAGCGCGACGTAGTTGTTCGTGCTACCGCGTGGTTCGATGACTATCTGAAGTAGGCGCTTTTCACCGCGCCTGCCTGCGAGACATGTTGGCACGTGCGTCTCCCGTTAGGCAGGCGGTATACTGACGTCTTTCCGGACTTTTTTGAAGAACTCAGATGACCAAGCTGGCCAGCCTATTTCACATCGCCTGCCTATTCCTAATATGGATATGCGCTTGTTCATTCGCGTTCGCGCAAAATCCTAGGGGCGCGCTCCGTGGCACCATTCAAGATGCGAGTGGCGCGCGCGTGCCTGGTGTAAAGATCACGCTTCACAACGCGGAGCTGGCCCTGACTCGCGAAACGCAATCCGATGCGCGTGGCGAATTCCGCGTCGAAGACCTCCCGCCCACGTCCTACACAGTCACCGTGGATGCAAACCTGTTTGCCCAGGCGCGTGCCGAGGTCACCATTCCGACCAGTTCGGTGCGAGAAATAAATGTTTCTCTCCAGCCCAAGGCGCTCGCCGAGAAAGTTCTTGTAACTGCTCCAACGCAATCCATCACCACCGAGAATCTCGACACCAGCAGCGCGGTCCACGAGGCCGTCATTTACCGGCAGGATCTCGAGACCATTCCGCTCGCGGCCCGCAGCTTCGCCAATATTGCTTATCTCGCGCCTGGCACTGAACCCGTTGAGCCTTCCGATCCCACCAAGGCGCGTATCACCGCGGTGGCCACCGGCGGCAGTTCCGGTCTGAACAACGAAATCTCCGTGGATGGTGGCGACAATTCCGACGACTACATTGGCGGCTTCCTGCAGAATTTTTCGCCGGACGCCATTCAGGAGTTTGCGTTTCGCACCGCGCAGGCCGACGCCGACACCGGCCGCACCACTGCCGGCTCGGTCATTATCACTACGCGTAGCGGTACAAATACTTGGCACAGCGAGCTGGCTTTTTACGAACGCGCCGCGGCGTTGAACGCCCGCTTTCCTATCGACGATCCAGCACCGAATCCAAAGCAGCCTTTCTCTCGACAAAATTATGTAGGCACACTCGGCGGTCCCATCGTCAAAGACAAACTGTGGTTCTTCACTTCGCTGGAATACGTTCACGAAAACGCCAGCATCGCCTACAGCCCAGCGGGCACGGCGCAGTTCAACGCACTCGCGCAACTTGCATCCATGGGCCTGGTTCCCGGCGTTACTTCCATCGCGGTGCCGAATAATGTTGCGGTGCCGTTTCGTGACTATCTGGCGACCGTGCGTCTCGACTGGGCACAGTCTTCGCGCTCGCGCTGGTTTCTGCGCGGCGCTGTCGACACGTATACGACGCATAACGCGCTGGTGCAGCAAGGCGCGCTGCCGTCCACGGGCGCAACCTCGCACAACAGCTACATCAGCACCGTGGTCGGCAATCAATTTATGTTTTCCCCATCGTGGTTTGGTTCGTTGGTGCTGAATTTCAGCGGTCTGCATCTCACCCAATCGCGCAATTCGGATCTTGGCTTCGCGCTCGCCTTTCCGTTCACCACTACGTCCAGCGTCATCACCGGATTCGAAACCTATGGAGACAATCAATTCGTCACCGGCATCGCGAATTTTCCAATTCTCCGCAATCAGCAGAAATATCAAGCGCGTTACGACGTCACGCATGCCTCGGGCCGGCATGTCCCCCGGTTTGGAATTAATTTCTTTCACGAGCCGGTGTTGAGCGGCTCGCTCGCATCGAATGCCGAAAATCTAGTCACGCTTCCGCACGATCCGACCTACTATCTGGCGAATCCTGCGCAGTTTTCCATCGACTACGCCGCTGGCAACGTGTTCACTCCCGCCAGTGACGGAAGCTTTTCGCAAAATGTGCAGCGCCTCGGTCTTTACGCGGAAGATTCCTGGCGTGTGTCTTCGAATCTGACTATCAATTACGGTTTGCGCTACGACACAACGTTTGGTCTATTCATCGCCTCCGGCCACGATCAGAGTTTTAATCCCGCCATGAGCATGGGCCTGGTCACTGGCATCCCGCATGACTACCGTAAAGCGTTTGCGCCGCGTCTTGGCATCGCGCAGGCGCTCGGAACCTCGCAAAAAACCGTCATCCGGGCCGGTGCAGGGCTCTATTTCAACGATCTGGCGCAAACTGGTTGGGTTCGCGCTTTCCAGTCCGTGAACGCTGGAAATTTGCAAAACGCTGCCGTGCCTCCATCCTTAATCGATCCCAACTACCACACGCCTTACGCGCTTCATGCCACTGCTGGTGTGCAGCACGCGCTATCGGCTAACTGGATGCTGAGTGCAGACTACACGCACGAAACGGGAATGCATGGCTATCGCAGTTACGCGTTTCCCACCGCGCAGCTGTTTCGTTCCGACAATCGCTCCAGCTTCGACGGCGTTTCGTTTCGCGTGCAAGGAAACGTAGCGCGCCGCGCGCATCTTGTTGCTCATTACACACTCGCCAAAGCGCAAACCTGGGGCTGTGTGCTCGGCGAACTTTTCGATTATGTAAATGGAGTCTGCGATCCGTATCACCCGTTCGCACCCGGCGATTACGGTCCGTCTGGCGAAGACGTGCGTCACCGTTTCGTGCTGGTCGGAACGTTTCAGGCGCCCGGCGGCTTTCAGGTTTCCACGTTGTTCCAGGCAGAGAGTGCGCGGCCCTTTACCATGACCACTCCTGACGGCGATCGCGCGGTTATCAACGGAGTGAAAACAACTTTGGATGAATTTCGCGGCTCACCGTATATCCAGGAGGATTTGCGAGTCAGCCGGCCATTTCGAATTCGCGAAGGCTGGTCGCTTACGCCGTTCGCCGAGTTCTTCAACCTGTTCAATCGCAACAATCCCGGCGCATTTTATATCACCAGCCTCGCGTCTCTGCCCACGCCGGTGAATAGCCTTAGCAACGCCACCGCGTTTTGCCTGAATGCTTCGTGCGGCCAGACTCAGCCCATCACCAGTCTCAATCAGCTTCGCTTTCCCGCCGGCGCACTTGGCGATTTCTTTGGACCCGGCACCACCGTAGGCATACCGTTTGCTGCCCAACTCGGCGTGAAATTGACGTTCTGAACCTCCCAGGAATGCCGGGCTGCGCCTCGCCTCCGCAGTCTGTACAATAGGAAGAGAAGCGCGAGAGAAACTCGACTATGTTTGAGAATCTTACAGAAAAACTACAACGATCTTTTAAGAACCTGCGCGGTCAAGGCAAGCTGAGCGAAGAGCATCTGGACGCGGCGCTGACAGAAATTCGCGAAGCTCTCCTGGAAGGCGACGTCAACGTAACTGTTGCCGATGAACTGCTGGCCAACATCCGTGCCAAAGCGCTTGGCACCGAAGTGATGCTGCAGCTTTCCCCGGACCAGCAAGTCGTGAAAATTGTGCGCGACGAATTGCTGAATCTGCTGGGTAAACATGCCAAGCCGCTCTTTGCTTCGCGACCGCCGTCGGTCTGGATGATTGTGGGCTTGCAGGGTTCCGGCAAAACCACCACCACCGGCAAGCTATCGAAATGGCTTACCCAGCAAGGTCACCGGCCGATTGTCGTGTCCACAGACGTCTATCGCCCGGCAGCTCGCGAACAGTTGTCGCAAGTTGCCAAGGCAATTGGCGTTCCGGTGTGGCCCGGAACTGGAACCGACAAGCCGCTGGAAATTGTGCGCGGTGCAATCAAGGCTGCGAAACTTTCTGCCAGCGACGTGATTCTGGTCGACACCGCGGGCCGTTTGCACATCGATGATGAGCTGATGAACGAGCTAACGACGCTGAAGAAAGAATTGCAGCCCGCCGAAATGCTGTTCATTGCTGACGCCATGGTGGGGCAAGACGCAGTGCGCTCTGCGGGCGAGTTTCACAAGCGGCTCGGCCTGACTGGCGTGATTCTGACCAAGCTGGATGGTGACGCCCGTGGTGGCGCGGCGCTTTCCATCGGGAAAGTGACTGGCGCGCCGGTGAAGTTTGTGGGCCTCGGCGAAAAGTATGATGCGCTCGAGGGCTTCTACCCGGAACGCATCGTCTCACGCGTATTGGGCATGGGCGACATCATGTCGCTGATCGAACGCGCCGAAATTTCGCTGGACAAGAAAGCGGCCATCGAACTTGAACGCAAACTGCGCAAGGAACAATTCACGCTGGAAGATTTTCGCGATCAGTTGAAACAGATTCGCAAGATGGGTCCGCTTGAACAGTTGGTCGACATGCTTCCGAAGATTGGCCCGCTACAAAATTTGCCCAAGGATGCGCAGGTTGACGAGAAAAAGCTGAAGCAGGTGGAAGCGATCATCAACTCCATGACCAATCAGGAGCGGCGCGACCACAATGTGATCGACGGGAAACGTCGCAAGCGCATCGCCGCGGGAAGTGGGACCACGGTGCAAGATGTGAATCAGGTCATCAAGCAATACATGCAGATGCGCAC
>JBAVNY010000533.1:0-2445 GCA_049691535.1 Candidatus Acidiferrum sp. | reverse complement strand
TGACAGTGCCCGTCCCTTTTGGCAGGGATTGTAATACATTTCTCGCTGCGCCACGGCTTGGTCCATGGTCTGGGTGTGCCAATGTGAACAGAAATCCAGGATTGTCTCGACTAGGGTGGTGCTGGTGTGGAAAGCAGGCGGGTTGGCCGGTTCCCACGCAAAAGGAGAATCACATGGCAGAGCCGCAATTAGCGAAATACAAGGATATCGTTCCTGCGAAAACGATTATCGGAAGCACGGTGGTAAACACAAATTACCAGGATCTTGGAAAAATCGAAGACTTGGTGCTGGATGCCAGCGCCGGGCGGATCGCTTATGCGGTTTTATCGTTTGGCGGTTTTCTTGGGATGGGCGACAAATATTTCGCCATTCCCTGGAATGCGTTCCAATTCCATCTGGCAGAGAAGCGTATCGTTCTGAACATCGACAAGAAACGCCTGGAGAAGGCTCCGGGCTTTGACAAAGACGCGTGGCCCAACATGGCCGATTCCACGTGGGGACAGAGCATCTACAAGCACTATGGTTTGGCTCCCTACTGGGAAGAAGTCACGGTAGGTCAAAAGTAACTGCAAGCGGGCCGCGCGGATTTCTTCCGGCGGCCCACAGTGCCTGCCATGTGATGGGCCGGAAAGATATTTAAAATAAGACGAAAGCCTGTCCAACACTTCGCATAAATCAAAGGGCGCAAAGGCTAGGCCACCCAAGCATCGGCCGCCGTTAAAAAGGTGCGCCACTCGCCAGCAGCGGGGCAGGCACTACTTCTGACGGGTTGGTGGTGTGGTATCTGCGGCTATCGAGCGCACCGTGATGGTGTTTAAGGTTTGAAGGCAGCGCCGCGGGGAATAACATCTCCGGAACCTATGTCGTCATGAGTCCCGCTCGACAGAATGGATACTTCGAACTAGAACGAACCAGTTCTGAGGTGCCGTCGACCGTACAAGATCCGACCCAATGTGTCGGAGCTAGCTAAAGGCTATATACGAGCACAGTAGCGGTGCCGGCGGTCATTGTTGAACTAGCGGAATACCGAAAAGCGCTTGCGTTGCGGATTCGGCTGGGTAGAAAACAAAAATGCATCCCTTAGCAACCACCGAGCAACTCAGCACTCCACGCCGTACGATCCGCCCGAGGCTCTTGTCCGGAAATGGCAGGCTGGAATTTAATGCCTTCAAGGCCGGAGAGGCATTCCGCAATTCTTCCGCACCGCTCACAAATTTTGTCTCTTCAACACCTGATTCCTTCGTGAAGGCAACAACATACTCTGCCGATTTATACCCACCGCCCCAGTTACGAATCCCCGAGAGTTTGACCGTTCGTTCCTCGCTCATTTCGACACTTGAGTCTTTTATCGCTGAATTAACCTTCGCTCCGTTCGAAAGTGCCCCGATCGACGATTTGAGCCTGCTCCGCATCTGCGGATCGTCATTCCTTCCCATAGCTTCTAAAGCAAGCCGATATGCACGCGCAGCTTGTTGTTTCTTTCCAAGTTTCTCGTAGACCTGGCCGAGATGATCGCCGACTTCGGCTGACTGTGTGACGATCCAAGCAGCCTTCAAATACGTCTCCGCTTCGTCTAATTTGCCAAGCTTGAATTGAACCCACCCCAGCGTGTCCCAATATGCGGCAAGTCTATTACTGGCTGCGAAAGCTCGACTGTCGGACAGCTTGACGTCTATCTCGTTCGACTGTTCCTCCTCATCAAGCACCGCCTTTTTTGCGAAGTTTAGTGCTTGAGGTAAACCCACACTCTTTTCTGCAAGCTCGTAGGCCACTGTGTTCAATCGGTCTGATTGCAGTGCGTTCGAGTCCGAGCCTAATTCGATGGCTCGCTGAAAAGCGCTAATCGCTTTGTCATCCCTACCGATTTGAAGATAGGCAGTGCCCAGCTGCAATTGTAAGCCAGCTCTCCCAGGATTCATCGCCAAAGCATTCTCGAGAGTGGAAACCACTTCCATGTATCGGTTCGTGCGGCTCAAACAAGTCGCGAGATTGGCTGGCCCGTCAGAATCGTCGGGGAAAATTTTGGTGAAGTCCTGCCAGACTGGAATCGCTTCCTCAAACTCTCTCATTCCCATCAGGGTGAGGCCAAGTGCTTTGTAACTTACCGCCTCTTGAGGCGCAACCTCGATTGCCTTTCGGTACGCCTCAAGCGCCAAGTCCAGTTGCCGCGTGAACTTATATGTTTCAGCGAGCCACAGCCAAGCGCGTGCAAATTTGGGATCAATTTCGACTGCGTGTTGCAGAGAAGCTATTTCCCCAGGGGTGCTATTGTTCTGGGCCTCTTCTCGAGCGTCGTCGTAGGCTCGCGCTGCTTCTGGGTTGTTGCTGTAAGGCAATTCCCATATCGCTTTCAGTATCGTTTCTTGGTAAGAAAGTACTCCAGTGTGCTTCCCAGCTGAAAGAACTGTAAATCGACCATAGTCGGCGTCAATATCTTCGCGGAAT
>JBAVNY010000532.1:0-2323 GCA_049691535.1 Candidatus Acidiferrum sp. | reverse complement strand
GAGTCGGCGCGTCCCGTAGTGTCAGGTTCGGCACGGCCGGTGCCGGAAAACGGTGTTGTGGATGTGGCTCGCGTTGTGCCGGATCAGCGATCTGGCGTACAACCTGCGGCGGTTGAGCCGCAGCCTCCGGCTGCCGCCAGTCTGCCTCCCTCTTTGGTGCGTGGCGCCGCATCGAATGGTGGTGGATCGCGATCGAAGTCATTGAAGAGTTCGACTACCAAGCCTGACTTGATTCAGCCTTCATCTGTGCCTGCTCCGACGCGGGATGGACAAGCGACGCTTACGCGGGCTTTGGGATTGAAGATTGGGCGCATTGTGATCGATGCCGGGCATGGCGGGCATGATACCGGGACGATCGGGCCGACGGGGTTGATGGAGAAGGACCTTTGCCTGGATGTGGCGTTGCGGCTGGGGAAGATTATTCAGCAGCGATTGCCGGGAGCGGACGTGGTTTACACGCGATCGGACGATACCTTTGTTCCTCTGGAAGAGCGAACGCACATTGCGAATGAGGCCAAGGCCGATCTGTTCATTTCGATTCATGCGAATTCGAGTCACGACCACGGGGCGCGCGGGATTGAGACTTATTACTTGAACTTGAAGGGCTCGCCGGACGCGATGGAAGTGGCTTCGCGCGAGAATGCTACCGCGCAGGAGAGCGTGCACGACCTGGAAGACCTGGTAAAGAAGATTGCGCGCAGCGAGAAGATCGACGAGTCGCGGGAGTTTGCGGCGGACATTCAGGACTCGCTAGCCAAGCGGATTCAGAAGCAATACAAGCCCGTAAAGGACCGTGGGGTACGCAAGGCGCCATTCGTGGTGCTCATTGGCGCGGATATGCCATCGATCCTCACGGAGATCTCGTTCCTGAGCAATCCTGTCGACGAGCAGCTACTGAAGAAGCCGGATCACCGCCAACGGGTTGCCGAAGGTCTATATCAAGGTGTGGCGAGCTATCTCCAGAGCTTGAACAGTATGACCGGGAACCTGCCGAAGCTTCCTCTCACGCCTGCGGGAAAGTCCATCGCGGCGGCCTCAGTTGATTCGAGCCGGAACCAGCGCTAGTCTGTTGGTGTCTAACATTATTGGCCTCATGCGACTAAGACTTACAACTATTGCCGTTTTTGCCGTTGTTTTTGTTCTCGCCCCGCCGGTTTGGGCGGCCGACGCCCAATGGCCCGCGAAGCTGGGAACCCTAACTGCTAAGTTCGGCGACATCGGGACAAGCAATCTTGTCAGTAAACGAGATGCGCCCAAAGCCAGTCCGCTAGAGGTGGAGGCTGGTTTCGTTGGCCTGAGCACCCAAGCCTATGACAATAGCGGCGGCGGAAGCTCGCGGATGATTTTGTATACCTATCGGGATTCGAGTGGAGCATATCAGGGCTACTCGTTTCTGCGGGCACAGCGGACGGACTCGCCAGATGTCGCACGGATTCTGGTAAATGGCAACAGAGTTCTCTACATAAGTGGATGGCCTGGCACCTCTGCCCAAAACCAAAAGAGCATCGAGGATTGGCTCCAGTCGATCTCAGACGGTGTCGCTTCGCCTCCTATCGCCACATACCTGCCAGAGAAAAACAAAGAGCCTCTGTCGGAGCGGTATGCACTGGGACCCAACGCGTTTCGGCAGGTCGTGAAGGAATTGGGGCGAGACAACCTTGCTTCGCTTGCCGATGTGGCCGGATTCAACTCGGGCGCGGAGGCGATGTTTGCTAAGTATAAGAGCGGCAACGATGAGGCTGCCTTGCTGCTGATTGAGTACCCGACGCCGCAGTTGGCGGAATTGCATTTGCGGCATTTGCAGCGAGCGCTGTCGGCGGACAAGAAGAGTGGGAGCAGCGTAGAGCGGAAGGGGTCTTTGCTTTCGATTGTTTTGGGGCCTACTTCGGCTGAGTATGCGGAGAAATTGCGCGGTGCAATTAACTACGAGACTGAGGTTACCTGGAACGAGCCTAGCACTACGGCTACCGATCCGCCGATCACCAGCACATTGGTGAAGATCATTATTGCGACCATGGTGTTGATGGGGATGGCTTTTGTTTTGGGGATTGCGTTTGGCGGGGTGCGGGTGATCACGAAGAGGCTTTTCCCGGGCAAAGTGTTTGATCGGCCGGCGCAGATGGAAGTTTTGCAGTTGGGGCTTTCCGGGAAGCCGATTGATCCGCGGGATATGTATTAGGTCGAGTGATCGGGAGATTGGCCGATAGGTAGAGCGAGACAAGACGCGTCGGCCGGGCGGGGCGAGCCCCGCCCCTACAAGGGCGTTAAGAGGTCATCGCAGGTGCGAGTGCGTTGAGAAGTGACCGATGGTCCGTTAAGAAGT
>JBAVNY010000531.1:0-7848 GCA_049691535.1 Candidatus Acidiferrum sp. | reverse complement strand
GGCAGTGATGGAGCACGCGGTGCCCGCGCTATCAAAGCTGCAGGCGGCGTAGTGCTGGCGCAAGACGAAGCCACTTCCGTAATTTTTGGCATGCCCGCCGAAGCCATCAAAACTGGCGTGGTCGAACAGGTTCTTCCCCTCGACGACATTTATCCGGCCATCGAAAAGCGCGTTCTGGCACTAAGCCGCATCACCCCGGTGGGAGCACGATAATGCAGCACGCTCCGGCTCCGAAACACGCCGCGCCACGCACCGAACAAATCATTTTGTTTCGCTGCAGCAGCGAGATCTTCGCCATTTCCTCTTCCTCAGTGCAGGAAGTACGCAGCGTCGACAGCCTTGCCGGCGCCGAAACCGACATCACCGGCAGCAGTGTCGCGAAGGTCCGCCACGCCATTCGCCGCAACGATAAGAACATATACGTGGTGAATGGCGCCATTCACTTCGGCCTGCGTCCGTCGCCGGCCTCGCTCATTTTTCTTCTGCGCAATCTCCGCGTTGCCTTGCTCATCGACGGCATCGAGAAGATGAGCACCATGAGTCGCCTGCAGGCGTTGCCACTGGCCTATTGCCACGAAGAGCGCAACTGGTATCGCGGCCTCACCGTGCTTGATCAAAATGTCGTGCCCGTCGTGAACCCGCACGGCTTTCTCTCTAAGGAAGAATTGATGCTCCTCGATTTGGTTACCGGAGACTCAGACACTCCGATGGCCGCAGCGGCTACAACTTCGCATTCCGGATTGGTGCCATGAGCTGGCTGGAACAATCCGACACTCTCTCTTGCGTGCTGCTGCGACTAGGCGAGCGCCGTTTCGCCTTGGCTGCCGATCAGGTCGCCGAACTGGTTGCGCCCAGCCGCATTTTTCGCTTTGCGCATTGCACTCCGGAGATAGATGGCGTGATTCTACGCCGCGGTCGTGTCGTTCCCGTATGCGATGTCGCCGAAAAACTTATTGGTAAGAAACTGATCTCACGCCGCTTCTATTTGATTGCCACACGGCGCCAAGGAACCTCCTTCGATTGGATCGCACTCCCGGTGAGCGGTGACTGCGAACTGATCCAGGCAGACTTGACTCCTCCATCGCCTTCGGACTCAGCGCACGTAGGCGGCTGGCTGTCGCACGCTGGAGAAGTCATCGAAGTTCTGAATCTCGCAGCCATCACGCCAGGCATGATTTCGCAGGAGTCCGAGTCTGAGCCACTACAGGAAGCTACGCCGGAGACACAGACATGTTAATGCCCGGCAAAGCAGCCAAAATCCTGCTGATCGACAGCAATGTGCTTTTTGCAAAACGTCTCGGCGAGTCCCTGAAACGTGAAGGATTCGAGGTTACGTCCTCCACCCAAGCTTCGTTCGCGTTGACCACTCTCGAATACGACACGCCTTCCGCCATCGTTTGCGCCACCAAAATGCGTGAAATGGGCGCGCTCGAAATAGCCAGGATTATTCGCGCCGACGCCAAAAACAATTCTCTGCCCATCATCGCCATGGGCGACGGCAGTCAACGCGCCCTGATGGAAGCCTTTCAAGCCGGCTGCGACGATTACATTGACCGGCATCTCGCGCCCGCGACCATCGCCAACCACATCAAGAACATCATCATCAGCAAGCTGGATGGCTTTCAGCCAACGCAAATGCTCGGCCAGGCCGACACCAGTCTGAGCGGCAATCTCACCCATCACGACATCACCGGCGTAATGCAGATGCTCGGCCAAGCCCATCAAACCGGCGCATTGACCATCAACGCGGGCGAAACCGACGCGGTCATCTTCTTCGATGCCGGCGAACTCACTCACGCGGAGTGCGGCTCGCTGTTTGGCGACGAAGCGGTCCTGCACATCTTGAAAAACTGTGTCCAGTGCGGCTCCGGCGTATATAAATTTGTTTACGGTGCAGCATCAGCGCAACGCACCGTTCTTCGTTCCGCCACCGATTTAATGCTCGACGCGATGCGCGAGTTTGATGAAAGCGTTCGCGACACTAACGATGAAATGGCAGAAGCAGACAAGGAGGCTCCATGAGCGAGACCATTGCCATGTCCCCGCTAACTGAGACCGAAACCAAGCGCACTCCCACTGTCTATTTCATCGACGACAGCGCGACCATGCGGGAAGTCATCAAGATCGCCTTCCGCCGCGAGAGCATCAATGTAGTCACCTGTGCTGATGCCGCGTCCGCACTTGGCCAATTTGAGCAGACGCCGCCCGACGTGGTGATCACCGACGTGATTATGCCGGACCAGGACGGGTACTCCGTATGTACTCAGATCAGGCAGAACCCTCAGTTTGCAAAGACTCCCGTAATCCTGATGTCCGGCGTGGTGAATAAGAGCGTCGCCGATCGCGCCGTCGCCGTTCAGGCCGATGAACTGGTTCGCAAGCCGTTTCAACCACAAGAACTGATCAGTCGCGTCAAAAATCTACTTGGACACGGAAACGGAACATCTCCAACATCATCGCCCGCACACGGGCACGCCGATCGCCCAGCCGGCAACGTGGCTCTGAGCAGTTTCTTCGCGCCACCGCAGCCTCCTCCGCAAGCGCGCGTCACGCCGATGCCTGCGACACTTCCTCCAGCTCCGCAGATGCATTCCGCGGCAGACGTGCAGCAGGCCGACGGGGTCTGGCCAAAAGCACTTGCGGAGGCATTTTTCCAGCAGTCAAGCGCTGCGGCGCCGCAATCGCCTTCAAATGCGGCTCCTCAACCACCACGCACCGCGGCGGCAGCGGCAGACGTCCACAAACTTCGTGGCGAAATCAGCCGCCTGGAACTGCTGGTGAAAAAACTGCAAACCGAATTGCAGATCGAGCGCCAATACAATCAGGCACTTGAGATTCAGTTCAAAAATTTCACTCAGGTTGATTAAGATTAGCCGCGTCAGCCCGCCTGCTTGATTGCGGTGCTCACCGGCCCATCAGCAGATCACGGAAGCTTCACCGTCCGTTACCGAACACCAAGGCTTGTCACAGCTAGCACAGTACCGATTCACTCGGTTGACGCCTCTCCTTGAATTCAGTAGCCTCCCTTAGATTCATCAACATTTGTTTAATGGTACGGAGCCGCACGCGCATGGACGAAAACGAATCCAAGAAACTCTCGCGCAGAGATTTTGCCCACCGCGCCTTCCTTCTCTCCGCCACCGCTTCGCTCGCCCCGGCCGCCATCGCCCTGGAACCCTCCACTGCTCAAGACAGTTCTGCTGCACAGAAGCAGGAGCAGCCCAACCTGCCGAAGCTTCCGCCCGCAAGCCAAGCCGAGGCCGACGCCCGATTCCAGTTCGTAACAACTTTGCCCGCAAATCAGTTCGACGATGAGCAGAAGGCCATGCTCAAGACGCTGTGCATCTATCTGCAGCCTGCCCTAGACCGGGTCCGCGCTTACCATCTCGAAAATTGCGACGGCCCTGCGCTCTACCTGAAACCGCTCGTCGAACGCGAAAAGAAGGCGCAGCCCATCCACACCGAATCATCAAAGAAGTCCTGACGGAGCCCCTGAATGCTGAAGGACTCAGTTCTTTTCGAAACCGTTGGCGAACTAGCAAAAAAGATTCAGTCCAAACAGCTTTCCCCAGTCGAACTCACGGAGAGCTATCTGCAGCGAAGTGAGACTTTGGGACCGCGCTTTAGTGCCTACGCACGACTCACGCCGGATCTTGCGCTCGAGCAGGCTCACGCCGCTGAAAAAGAAATTCGGCGCGGACATTACCGCGGGCCGCTGCACGGAATTCCTTACGCAGCAAAAGACCTGTTGACCGTAAAAGGCATTCCCACCACGTGGGGAGCGAAGCCCTACGCCGATCAGGTCTTCGACTACACCGCAACCGTCATCGAGCACCTCACTAACGTCGGCGCGATCCTCATCGGCAAAGCATCGATGATCGAACTGGCCGGCGGCATGGGCTACATGTACGCGTCGGCTTCTCTGCAAGGTAAAGCCAAAAATCCCTGGGACAGCAGGTGTTGGACCTGCGGCTCCTCCTCCGGCTCCGGCGCGATTGTTGCCGCGGCACTCGCTGGATTCGCCATTGGCACGGAAACGTGGGGCTCGATTGTTTGCCCAGCCGCTTTTTGCGGTGTTAGTGGCCTACGCCCCACTTACGGTCGCGTGAGCCGTCGCGGCGCTATGGCCTTGGCCTACTCGATGGATAAAGTCGGGCCGATGGCGCGCTCCGCCGAAGACTGCACCAGAATTTTCGCGGCAATCGCCGGACACGATCCACTCGATCGCGGCACCCTTCCGGTAGATAGAGCCGCATTCACATATTCACCTGCGGCGGACTTGGGTTCACACCCACTCAGAATCGGCTGGTTAACGAATGCCTGGAAAGATTACGATCCCGCTGTGGCGAAAGTCGTTGAGGCCGCGCACAAATACATGAAGCGCCGTTTTCCCATCATGAAGGATGCCGCGTTGCCGGAAGGACCGTGGGAAGATGCCGCAAACATCACCATGCAATCTGAAGCTGCATCTTCGTTCTCGGAATTAATTCGCTCAGGACGCGTCAAAGAACTGAACGACCCGATGGGCCGCGTCGCCGGCTATGTCGCGCAAACCATTCCCGCGGCCGATTACACCAGCGCGCAACGCATCCGCGAAATTTTGCAAAGGAAGATGAGCGAACTTTTCGATTCGTACGATGTGCTCGTCACGGCTTCTCAGCCCGTGCCCGCCACACCGTTGGACATGAATCTGTTAACGGGGCTCTCGTTCCCTGACCCACTCGGTGCGATTGGAAATCTGTGCGGCCTGCCGGCGCTCTCTGTGCCTTGTGGATTCACCGACAAGAATTTACCGGTTGGTCTTCAGTTCGTGGGTCGCGCAGGCGATGATGCAGCAGTTCTGCAGGCAGGGCGCACGTTTCAAGCGGGAAGCGACTGGCACCGCAAACATCCCACAATCAAGCCATAACTAAAAACAAAGAGTCCACACGGGCCAACTATTCTCTGCCGTGCAGCACTTCCCGCACCGCACGCAAAAACGCGAACCGGCTGAAGGGTTTCGTCAGCAGTCGCACCGAAGGATCGGCATCCGCCATTTCCGTCGCCGCATGCTCGCTGTAACCAGACATAAACACCACGCAAAGTCCGGAATGATCTCGCTGCAACTTCACCGCCAGCTCTTGGCCCGTCATTCCCGGCATCACCATATCCGTCACTAATAAATCGATATGTCCTGGGAATTCTGCCGCCAGCCGGATCGCATCCGCACCATCCTTGGCCTCAATCACCTTGTATCCGCCGGATTCCAAAAACTGCCGCGCAATCTCGCGTACATCTTGTTCATCTTCTGCCAGCAGCACCGTCTCTGTCCCGCTCGGAATATCCGTAACCGCACGCGGCGTGATGGTATGCTCCGCTGGCTGGTCCACACGCGGCAAATAAATTTTGAACGACGTGCCCTTATTCAGCTCGCTGTACACCCAGATGAATCCACCACTCTGTTTAATAATTCCGTAAACCGTCGCGAGCCCCAGCCCGGTCCCTTTACCCTTATCCTTGGTGGTAAAAAACGGTTCGAAAATGTGCGCCTGCGTATCCGCGTCCATACCCGTGCCGCTGTCGGTCACCAGCAATTGCACATACGACCCGGGCTTCATCAACGGATGACTCAATGTATAGCTCTGATCCAGATCCAGATTGCACGTCTCAATTAACAATTTCCCGCCATTGGGCATGGCATCCCGGGCGTTAACCGCCAAATTCATCAGCACCTGTTCCATCTGGCTGGCGTCCGCGCGAATGCGGCCCAGGTCATTCGCCGCGTGAATGGCCAATTCGATATCTTCCCCGATCAAACGCGGGAGCAGCTTGCCCATTTCCTCGACAATGGAATTCAGGTTGATCACTTGCGGCTGCAAAACTTGCATGCGGCTGAAAGCCAGCAACTGCCGTGTCAGCGTCGCCGCACGATCCGCCGACCGATCGATTTGCTCAATTTTGCGGGTAATCTGGTCAGCAGGCGGCAAAAGATTCAAGAGCAACTCGGTATGCCCCTTGATCACCATCAGTAAGTTGTTGAAGTCGTGCGCCACGCCACCAGCCAGCCGTCCAATCGCTTCCATCTTCTGCGCTTGGCGAAGTTGCCCTTCCAGATGTTTGCGCTCGCTGATATCTTGCGCCACAACCAACCGCACCCGCCGCCCCGCATACGCCAATTCGTGCGAAATCACTTCGACATCGAACGTTCTTCCGTCCTTTGCCTGGTGCAACCAAATGCTGTGCTCTTCGACGCCAGGATCAAGAGTTCGCACATAGTCTTGCGCGGCATCGCGTTCCGTTGTTGGCCGGATATCCAGAATCGTCATGCGCTCAAATTCGCCCGCAGAGTAACCATACTGATGCACGGCCGCCTGGTTCACGCGCAAGAATCGCAACGTTTCCACTTCATACAACCACGTGGCCATCGGGCTATGTTCGAACAGCAACCGCAGAATTGATTCATTCTTGCGGAGCTCGTCTTCCACGCGGCGCCGTTCAATCGCCAGAGCAATGTGTCCGCCAACGGAGTCCAGGAACTCCAAATCCCGTATCCCATAGGCATGCTCGTTTTGATAGTGCTGCACCACCAACACGCCAATCGTCGCCGTGGGCGTCTTCAATGGCACTCCAAGCCACGCAGGTGATGGCGAACCAACCAGTTCCACCTCTCCACTAGCTGCCAACCGGTCAAAATCCGATTGCGGAATCAGCTTCGCCCGGCCGGTCCGGAAAACATATGCGGTGCAACTGCGCCCTACCCGCTGCGGCGGAGGCGCTACGTCGTACTCATCCGCGAAAAATGGAAATTCGAAACTGTCGTGCTCCGGATGGTGCAGCGCCACAAAGCAATTTTCCGCAGGCAAAATCCTCTTCAACGCGTGATGAATTCGATTTAGCAATTGATCGAGGTTTGAAGTCTGATTCAGCGCGTGCACCACATCTGAAATAACTTGCCGTTCATCCTCCATGCGCTGCAGGTCGGTCACATCACTGCCGTGCACCAGAATGCCTTCCACGCCCGTTTCGCCCAATCGGTTGCGCAGCGTGACCTGCACCCAGCGCCACGAACCATCTCGACAACGGAATCGACAGCGCTCCGAGAAGCTGCCGCCGGGCGTCGATATAACCTGCTTCAGGCACTCGCGAACCGTCCCCGTGTCCATCGCGTGCACGATGGCTTGCAAGCTGCGGCCCATCAACTCTTCTGGCCTATAGCCTAAAATCGCCTGAAAACTGGAATTAGCGAATTGGACCGATCCGTCTGAGGCAAGAATCGCGATGAGTTCCCGCGTGGAATCGACTAGCGCGGCAAGCTGTTGAGCCCCCAGTGGTAACCCTGACTCGGTAACTGTTCTCTCTGCCATTGAAATGCCGCTTCGCGCGCCGGGCGGAGCGCCAATACCTGACCGGCGAAACGTTCGGAAGCCTCCGAAAAACGTCGTGCCACTGCGATTTGCGAGCGTTGAGAAAGGAAGTATCTATCTAACCCTAACGAACCCGGCTGTTAACGTAAATCCAGGCTTCACGAAGCGTTTCGAAAGTATGACTGTACGAAAGGACAGGTGACATGTGAATACTACACAAATGGTTAAGCTTTACGCCGGAACTTCCCGCGCCACGCTGCAGCGTTCCAATTCCAGTTTCTTTTTAATGCAGCAAAAAGCCGCTCGCCGCAACCAGCACACCAATTATTCCCACCCCGATGCTCGCCAGCCAGAACACCCGCTTTTTGGTCAGCAATGTCAGCGAACAAATAATCAGCGCAATCTCTAACAACACTTCAGCAGCATCATAGCGATCACCGCGCCTCGCCACCACATCCTTCTCTTCTTCAAATTCCTTCGCCTTATCGCTGGCCTGTTCCTTCTC
>JBAVNY010000530.1:0-7309 GCA_049691535.1 Candidatus Acidiferrum sp. | reverse complement strand
ATCGGCAACCGCGCCAGCGTGTCAAACGCCTGCACCATATCAAATTGCGTCGTCTCCGGGCGCCGGCTATCGCCCATCACAATCGCCGGCCGGAAAATCGTGTGCGGCACATCCGGCAACAACTGGTGCAGCATGTGTTCGCTGAATTTTTTCGTCCGCGCATACGGATCGTAATCCGAACGATTCCAATCAACCGAAGCGTCTTCCGTCACCACTTCATTCTGCCGCTTGCCCGCCACCGCCACCGTCGACACCAGCGAATACCGCCGCAATCCATGATGATTCTGCGCTCGCCGCGCCAACTGAATCACTTCCAGCGATCCGCGCAGATTCACATTCAAACATTGTTTTTCCGACTTGCGATTCAGCGACGCCGCACAATGCAAAACCGAATCCGTGCTATCCACCAGCGCATGATATTCCGCATCATCCAACCCAAATCGCTCGCTGGTCAGATCGCCGCGAAAAATCCGCACCCGCCCGTTCAAATATTCCAGAAACTCCCGAAACTCCAAATGTAGTTGTAGCGATTGCCACAACCGTTCCCGCGCTTCCTGCTCGCTCTTCGCCCGCACCAGCAGGTTCAGCCGGTCCGCGTGCCCGGTAAAAATTCCAGCAGCCAGATAGCTGCCCAAATATCCTGTCGAGCCGGTTAGAAAAATCGCCATAGGTAAGTGTGAATCGAATGCACCGCTACCGCTACCGCATCGCCGCCGACGCCCCTTCCGCAGGCGCCGACCAATCCAAAGCCCGCGGCTCCCTCGCCTCCAGCGGGCGCCCTTCCATCAACGGGTAGCACCACCGCCGCAATGCCGGTATGTGGATGTTAATCCAGTAATCCCACCAGTCAATCGCTTCCGGCGAAAAATCAAACAGGGCCTTCTCTTCCGCGCTAAGCGCCGCCGACAACACTCGCGCATTCTCGCATTCAAACACATGCTCGTTGTGCAGAATAAACGGCTCGTACAACTCAATCAGCTTTTCCGCCCGCACCAGATCGCGCTCCGTTTTCGCCAGCGGCGGCTTGCTGACGTGCAGCGTCGTCGCCACACGATTAATCCGCGACACCACCGCCTTCTGCATAGGTATCGACAGCCGCTCATACCGCTGCTTCGACACCGGAATCGTCTCCAACTTCAGCCGGAACCAATGTTCGAACCCGTGCTGCGCCTTGTAATATTTTCGGTGCGCCAGCCCGGTCAACTCAATCGATCGCCCCATATTTACTGGATTAATCGCCGACGTCGCCAGTTGATACAACCGCGCATTCTTCCGCTCCACGATTGCCGCAGCAATCAACGTCATCCCGCGCGTCACCATATCCACCGGAATCACGTCCAGGCACTTGTGCTCGTTCGAGGGCAATTGCCGAAACGTCGTTCCCAGCAAATACGAAAGCGGCCCCGAAGTATTGATCCCCTCATTCCAACCGGTAAACGGCGTGCGCTCCGAACTCTCCACGATCGACGGCCGCACAATCGCAATCGGCAAATCCCGCCCGCGCTGCGCCAGAATCGACTCACCCAAACTCTTCGTGAACGTATAGGTATTCGGCCAGCCTAGATGCTGCGCCCGCTTCATTCCCACGCGCACCAGACGATTACGCACCCAGCGCGCCCGATTGCGTTTGGTCACGCCCGCCAGTTCATCCGACGGCACCTTCGATGGGTCACCGCCTCTTCCCAGCGCCTGCCGGTGCAGCGCCTTGGCCAGTTCCGCGCTCTCGGCACGCTCTTCAATCCGCCGCACCATTTCCCGCAGCGAAGCAATTTCCCGCTGCGCATCAAAATCCGCATGCTTCGCGGGATTGTAGTTGTCAATCAGCTCTTCCGTCACCCGCCCATTGCGCATCCCCACCACATAGCACGTGGAAAGATGCATCAACCCGGCATGGTCGCAGCGCTGCAGAAATTCCAACAGATAATTGGTCGAATCCACATTCGACGATAGCGCATCTCGCAAATCCGGATTGAAATCCGTCAGCCCCGCGCTATTGGCAATCACATCCAGTGAATGCGCCAGCCTCGCCTGCGTCTCCGCGTCCAGCCCCAATCCCGGTTGGCTCACGTCGCCTTCCACCACTTCTACCTTTTCCTTCAGAAAGCTTGCCAGGTTCGCGCCATACGTTTCCTGCAGCCGGTCAAACGTTGGCGACTCTTCCACAATCTTTTCGAAGCGCCGCTTCGCCGACGTGGTGCGATTCCGCCGGATCAGCAGCGTGACTTTCCCGATCTGCGGAATCTTCTCCAGCAAATCCACCAGCCACACTTTCCCGATGAACCCGGTCACCCCAATCAGCATCAGATGCTTGCCAGCCAGCGCCTCACGCACGCGCAAACCATCCGCGCGCGGTGTGCTGCTCAACCGTCCCACCGAGCGGTCCGCCGGCGCCTTCGGCCGCACCGTCGTCAACGTCGCCCGTTCCAGATTCTCTGGCGCCTTCTTCCAATCCAGTTGCCCCAACAATTTCGCCTGCGACAGCCGCCCATCCACCGCACCGCTGGCCAGCCAGGCAAACGGCCCGCGCGGACGAATCACCGGCGGCAGCAGCCGTCCCGTCGCCACGCCGTCACGAAACTCCAGCCGGTTGGCAATGAATCCCGCCGCGCTAAAATATTCCGCCATCGGCCGCAGCACCTGCTCGAGCATCTGCCCGACCAGAATAATCTGCTCACCATTGCGCACCGCATCGATCAGCTTCTCCACCGAGTCGCGGCGCATCTTGGGTTTCAATTCGTATTGGAAGTATTCTTCGCCCAGCAGGTCCAGGCGGTCGCGGGTAATTCCCCGCAGCACGCTATGCAAAAAACGCGTCGCAAACGTGCGACTGGCCAGGTACGTCGCCGGCCGCAGCAACGTGATCGCCACCATGGCCGCCCGGCGCACCCAGCGCTCCAGAAAACTTTGGCTGTTCCAGTTGAAGAAGCCCACGCTGCGCAGCGCGCTCATCTCCAATAGCGACCCTTCCACGCGCCAGTACGTTACTCCGCGCACACGCCCGGCTTCGCCGCCATTCACGTTGGAAGAATGCTCTGGCATATCAATCTGAATGTTCTCGGTCGTTAGGACGCGGGGTGTCCTGGATTCTTCACCACTTCAGAAGCACGTGTTTCCGCAGATTACTCTGGGAACAGGTTTGCTTCCCGGCCGCCCCCGTGTTCAGGTCCCCTTGCTGCGTCCGGCTCGCTCGGAACGTTTAAAATTAGCATCCAAACTGTCTTATCGCAACAAACTTACCTGCTGGCGCCTCGCAGCCGCGTCGCACCTACTCCGCCCGCCGAACATTGAATCGCTTCTCAAATCGCTACTTCGCGCGTGATGAGAGGTTAGTAGTACGAAAGTTTCAGTAACCCGATCACGATTAGTCCCAAATAGATTAGAGAAAACAGGATAGTGGTCCGCAGCGACGATGGTGGCCTTCCCGATGGTCTTGGAGACCCACGCTTATACCAAACAGTGAATATCCCAAAGAGGCCGAGCCCTATTGGGAACCATGGGCCGACGGGAGGTCCTGACAATGGACCGAAAGCTGCGCACATGAATAATTTCCCCACAGAGCGACCAATCTACCACTGCTCCATCCGATAGCTGCGCACAACTTCGTACCCATAGGTGCCCCGCGTTCCGTGTACCAACTTACCCAACACGCAGGAAGCCGCAACTAAGCGCCCCAATAACTGCGAACCTTCGCGCCCCTGCACGTACCCACCTTCCATTCCATTCGCCCACAACACATCCTCATGCATACCCGCCACATAGCGGGCGTTGAATCGTTCATAGATATGTTTTAGGAATTCGACTTCGCTGGACATACGGGTGACCCGGGTGCCTTGCTGATTGTTTATCGACCTGATTCACTAGTCGGCGAGTCCCGGTAGAGCTACACGCCCCAGCCGTACTTCTCGGCGTGCTCAAAGGTCCGCTGCATCTCTTCGTGCAAAATGTCGTTGAACACCGACCCGCCTACCGTCTTGGCTCCCGGCTCGCTGATATCGCTGGTCCGGTAGCCCGCGCCCAGCACCCGCAGCAGCGACTGCTCCACCCAATCCGCTTCCAGGCTCAACCCAAACGCATCGCGCAGCATCATCGTCGCGCTTAGAATCGACCCAATCGGATTGGCCATATCTTTTCCAACCAACGTCGGCGCCGAACCGTGAATCGGCTCAAACAGCGCCGTATTCGCCCCAAAACTCGCCGAAGGTATCAACCCAATCGAACCCACTAGCCCCGCCGCCGCATCGCTCAAAATGTCGCCAAACATATTAGTGCTCAAAATAATGTCGAACTGCGTCGGCTTCAACGTCAGTTGCATCGCCGCATTATCCACGTACATGTGCTCCAGCTTCACCGCCGGATGTGCCGCGGCCATCGCGCTCACCGTGCGCCGCCACAATTGCGAACTGGCCAACACGTTGGCTTTATCCACCGAACACAGCCGCCGCGAACGCCCTTCCGCGCGCGCAAACCCAAACGTCGCAATTCGCTCCACCTCGGTCGTCGAATACGATTCGGTATCAAACGCTCGTTCCACGCCATGTTCTTTTACGCTTCCGCGCTCGCCGAAATACATTCCGCCCGCGAGTTCGCGCACAATTTCAATGTCCAGATCGCCCAGCCGGTCCGCCTTCAGCGGCGAAATTCCGCGCAGCGGCTCTAGCAAGCGAATCGGCCGCAGATTGACGTACAGTCCCAGCCCCTTGCGCAGCGCCAATAATCCAGACTCCGGACGCCGCCCCGGCGGCAACTCATCCCACTTCGGCCCGCCCACCGCGCCCAGAAAAATCGCGTCCGCCTTGCGGCAAGCATCCAACGTTTCATTGGGCAGCGGCGAGCCCGTCTTGTCGATCGCCGCGCCGCCAATAAGAAATTCTGCTAACTCAAACTGGTGTTGGAATTCGCGAGCGCACTCCTGCAATACGTTGGCCGCCGCGCGTGTTACTTCGGGGCCGATTCCGTCGCCCGGCAACAGCACGATCTTCTTTTTGACTTTCATATCCCGCTTCCCTGTTGCGAATCCAGATTCCGTCAGTCAGGTCAGATTTAGGCTTGCGACACGCTGCTCGCCACCGGCACACCTTTGCGCCGCATCACTTCATGCGCAATGGCCATAATATCCCGCGCACGCACCTGCTTCGATTCATCCGCAAACGTAGTGACGCGGCGGTAACATTCCGCCAACTCCTCGTTGCTTGGCTCGTAGCCCAATTCCTTCAGCGTTTGCCGCAGCGCATTCCGGCCCGAATGCTTGCCCAGCACCAGCGAGCGCGAAGGCACGCCCACCGCTTCCGGCGAAATAATTTCGTACGTCAGCGGATTCTTGATGATCCCATCCTGGTGAATCCCCGCTTCATGCGCAAACGCGTTCGCGCCCACCACGGCTTTATTCGGCGCGCACACCGCCCCGGTAATTTCCGTCAGCAGCCGACTCGATTTATACAGTTCCTTCAGATTCAACTTGGTGGCCACGCCAAAGCTGTCCTTGCGCACCGCCAGCGCCACCGCCACTTCTTCCAGCGCCGCGTTTCCGGCGCGTTCGCCAATTCCGTTCACCGTGCACTCGATTTGTCGCACGCCAGCACGCACCGCCGCCAGCGAATTCGCCACCGCCAGCCCAAGATCGTCGTGACAATGCGCGCTCAAGGTAACGTGGTCCGGATCGCCAATGTGTTCGCGGACTTTGAGGAACATCTGCCCATATTCTTCCGGCACCGCGTAGCCCACCGTATCCGGCAAATTCAGCACGTTCGCGCCGTTGTCCACCGCCACCTGGCACGCTTTGCACAGAAACTCGATGTCCGTGCGTCCCGCATCCTCGGCGGAAAATTCCACGTCGCCCACAAAGGTCCGCGCCAGCTTAATCATCGATCCGATCGCTTCCAGCGCTTGGTCTCGCGTCATATGCAGCTTGGCTTGCAGGTGCAAATCCGAAGTCGCCAGAAACACATGCATGCGTGGAAATTTTGCCGGCTTCAACGCTTCTGCTGCCGCCAGAATGTCGTCTTTCCTCGCCCGCGCCAGCGCCGCAATTGGCACATCGCGCACTTCATTGGCCACCGCCATCACTGCTTCCAGGTCCCCGCGCGATGCAATCGGAAATCCCGCTTCGATAATGTCCACGCCAAGCTCCGCCAACTGCCGCGCCATGCGGATTTTCTCTTCCGTGTTCATGGAAAAGCCCGGCGACTGCTCGCCGTCCCGCAGCGTGGTATCGAAGATGCGCACATGGCTCATGGACAAACCTCCTGCTACTCAGCATCCCAGTAACGCACGCCCGCAGCCTTTAGTCCAATTTATCTTCATTCTGTTATTGATAAACTTACCTTATACTAGCCATAGGCTCTGACGCGCCCTTCAGCCTCTTGAACCGGTTCAAACCCGGTCATTCCGGCCGCTCCCCGGGGCACTCGGGCCCTCATCGAGGATTGGGCATCATGGATCTTAGTGAATTGCAGGTCTTTTTAACGGTCGCCAAGGAAGGCAGCTTTTCTCGCGCCGCCGAACGTCTCTACCGTACCCAGCCCGCCGTCAGCTTAGCCATTCGCAAGCTCGAAGACGGTTTGGGTCAGCCGCTATTCGTCCGCGGAGCCCGCCCGGTTCGCCTCACGGATGCTGGCACCCTGCTCCGCGAATATGCCGAGCGCCTTCTGAACCTGCGCGAAGAAGTGAAAAAGGGCCTGATCGAGCTCGAAGGCCTCAAGCGCGGTGAACTCTCCCTCGGCGTCAACGAGAGCTCCATCCACGCCTTGCTCCCGGCGCTCGCCGCCTTTCGCGAGGCTCATCCCGGCGTGCAAGTTCGCCTGCACCGCATGTTCTCCCGCGATATTCCCCATGAAGTGATGAATTATCGTCTCGATTTAGGCGCCGTTTCCTTCGTTCCCCGCGACCCTCAACTGCAAGCTACCGAAATCCTGAAAGATGAACTGACCCTGGTCGTGCCGCCCAAACATCCACTCGCCAAGCGCAAAGAAGTGGAAATCGAAGAACTCAGCAAAGAAGTGTTCATCGCCCACATCGTCGAATCTCCCTTCCGCCGCAAGGTCATCGAACTCTTCGCGCGCCATCGCAGCACCCTGAATATGCCCATGGAGATGCCCACCATCGAGAGCATCAAGCGCTTCGTGCAGATGGGCATGGGCATCGCCATCGTCCCGCGCATGTGCGTCACCTGGGAAATCGAACATGGCTGGCTCAAAGAAGTAAAAATTCGCCAGCTCAACATCCCCCGCCACCTCTACATCATCTCCCGTCGCGGCGCCCGCCTACCCCACACCGCCACAGAATTCATGCGCCTCCTCAAAGCGGAATGAAC
>JBAVNY010000529.1:0-12354 GCA_049691535.1 Candidatus Acidiferrum sp. | reverse complement strand
GTTGCTGACCGCGTGAATGGAAATACGGAATTCGCCTTTTTCAACTTGCTCCAAGGCGTCGGCAGCATTGGCAATCAACTGCAAGAAGACATGCAAGAGTTGACTGGAATCGCCACGATCGTTGGGGCACACGCCGTCTTGTGAAAGACTGACTTGTAAGTTTGGCAGCGAACCGATGCGGCTCAATTGCAAAGCACTTTCCAGCAATGGCTTAATTTCCACGGAAGTGAGTTGCAGCGGAGTTTCCTGGGCGAACCGCAACATATTTTCTACCAGGGAATCCGTTCGTCGCGCGTATTGGGTGATTTTTCCGGCCATGGCGTGAATGCGTGGTTCGGGCGAGGGATGAGCAAGAATGTACGCGGACAACTCAAGAATGCGGGTCATTGCGGATTTAATCTGATTCGCGACCTGAGCCACTAGCTCTCCCAACGTGGCGAGTTTTCCACTTTGGATCAGGTGATTTTTTAAACGGTCGATGCTGGAGTAAGTGTCGGAAAGGCGCTTCAGGGAAATCACCAAGCTGGTGGTCAGTAAATCCTCTTTAATGGAAAGCAGCAGCAACAGCAAGAAAATCGTTACTAATGTAATTTCCAGTCGGAAGGTAAAGAGCTGTGGTGCTCCCGGATTCCCCGACAAAAGCCAAAGTCCGAAGACTGGGATACACAGAGTGACCAGCATCGCCGAGTGTGACGACAGAAGAACATCTCTCTTCTCGGGCACAACTTCGATCTCTGGAGCAGCATCGGCAGCAGCGGCAGGATTATGGTCCTGAAGGATGGCTCGGCCCAGAACGGCAACGCAGAGCAACGCCGCGGAGGAGGCAGACAAGGGAACATCGTACAAACTGCCGCTGTAATAGCGATCGAGGTCGATGGCCACGTTGCAAAGATCAGAACCTACGGTGTAAAACGCGGCCGCTAAGAAGTAGGCCCAGAAGAGATAGCGCCACGAACCGCGCGCCCGGAGCAACGCAAAGGCGGCGGCCAAGATAAAGACCTGGTGACCAATGGCATCGGCAATATTGAACTGGAAATTGTAGAGATCACGTCCATCCGGAAGCAGATGATAGGCGTAAACGAAATACGCGTAGAGGTACAGCGAGAAGAGCATCAAGATGGTGACATCGAGAATTCCGAAAGCGCGAAAGCGTGCGTCTTGGGTTTTCTTTGGTTGCAATGCGACAGCGGCGGTGAAGGGCACAAGCTTGACGAACAGCAGCATGTCGGAGAAAGGAATCTCCGGGACGGGGCGTTGCAGCACGATTTCGTAGACCGCCCACAGGAGCAAGCTGGCGACCCACATGCTGGAACCCACGAAGATGGCCAACCAGAATCCGCGAGCATAGGATTGGCTGCGCTTGCAGTTTTGCAATGCGATTACGGCGGCGGCCGTGACTATGGCCACCTGAAGCAGGTCGGCAAAGGTTGCGAGCCAGTATCCCTTAGCGAAAAGCAGCGAAGCAGCCAGGGAGAGGAGCACGATTCCTGCGAAAAGCGAAAAGCACAAGCGTAGTGCTTGGCGCGAGTGCACGCCAAAACTGGCGGGAGTGGCAGCGAAATTTTCCGCAGCTTCCATTGGGCGCGAGACAATTAACCCTTATTACGTATGAGCAAGAGAAATGCAGTGCGACGGCAAACGCGGGGATTGCTGGCCGAGCGACGCTGCTACGAGCTTTATCTATCTATTGTTGGGCAGATACGGCGATAAACGCCGGGAAATTGCGCGGGGTGTGCGGCGAACGTAACGCGCTGCCGGGTGTGTTCAATCGGTGCTGGAGTCTGTGTCGCATGACCTTGCTAACAGATTGCGGCCTAAGGGAACCTAAGATGCTGCAGGTTTCGCTCCCCTGAGGCAAAGATTCATGCATCGGTAAGAAGCAACTAGGGGGCTGCATGGGGTACCAAACGCCACAAGAACAATACGCGTCGAAACTCACCACGCCTGAAAAGGCCGTGGCCGACGTCGCGAACGGCAGCATTCTGTGCCTGGCCTTGGGCATGGGCATGCCATCGGGATTGGCGCGTGCCGTGGCAAACCGCGTACAGACCGGCGGGTTGAAGGACCTGAACCTTTATTACCAGCATTCGATGAAGTACAGCGCGGAGACGCTGATTCAACTGGAACTTTTGTGCGCCATGGATGCGCGCTGTTTTTTTCTGGGCGATCCGGACCGTAAAGTGATTCAACAGGGCATCGCGGCAGGACGAAAATATCTGAGTTACGTGCCGTGTAACTTCTCGCAGATTCCGCGAGCACTTACCGAGCACATGCGCGTGAACACGTTTGTGGTTACGGTGTCTCCCATGGACGCTTCCGGGCACTTTAGCCTGGGTACGAATAATGATTATGCCTCAACGGTCATTCGCCATTGCGATCGCGCCATTGTGGAAGTGAACCGGAACATGCCACGCGTATTTGGAGACTCGCTGGTGCACATTTCCGAAGTGCAAGCGGTAGTGGAGAACCATGTGCCGCTTCCCGAAGTGCCCTATCACGCGCCGGACGAAGAGGCCATGAAGATCGGCAAACTGATCGCCGAACAAATTCCCGACGGGGCCACATTGCAACTGGGAATTGGAAATTTACCCAACGCGGTAGCGCTTCATTTGGCGGAGCACAAAGATATGGGCATCCATTCGGAGTTGTTCAGCCACGCCTTCGCAGAACTGGTGAAGAGTGGGGTGGCCAATGGGCGGAAAAAGACTCTGCACCCGCGCAAGCATGTGTTTACGTTTGCGCTTGGCGATGCGGAGATGTGCGCGTTCATCAACGACAATCCGTCGATGGAAAGCTACTCCTCCGCGTATGTCAACGACATCCGGGTCATTGCGCAGCACGACAACCTGATGAGCGTGAATACGGCGATTGAGGTCGACCTGTATGGGCAGGTCAACGCCGAGTTCATCAACGGGCACCAGTACAGCGGATCCGGCGGGCAATTCGACTTCGTAAAAGGCGCCTCCCTCTCCAAGGGCGGCAAATCATTTATCGGGCTGAAATCGGCGGCAAAGGGCGGGACCATTTCATGCGTCGTCCCCCGCGTGCAAATGGCCACGGACACCCGCATGGACGTGGAACACATCGTGACGGAACAGGGGATGGTAAACCTGCGGGGCAAATCGACCAGGGAGCGGGCGCTGGCGCTGATCAGCATCGCCCATCCCGCTTTTCGTGACGAGCTCACCAAGCACGCCAAGTGCATTAACTTGATCTAAATTCTTGGCAACCTTCGCGTTGCTGGAGCATCTCATTTTTGGAAGGCGAACTTCAGGGTTTCGCCTCTAGAGTGAAATGTGGAGGTCTGCTCGGGGGCCTGCGCTTCGACTTGACAGAATTCGCAGGAAAGAATAATAAGTAACCACCGCGCAAGACAAGCCGTCTCTGACTGCAGGAGGATCTTTTGGATTCTTCACGCCGTGATTTTTTGAAGCTTGCGACCATTGGTGGAACTGCTGCAGCAGTCTTCGGCTTTGATTTACAGCCTGCCTACGCTCAACTGAAACGATTAAAAATTGCTCGCGCTAGCGAGACCCGCTCGACGTGTCCCTACTGTTCGGTGAGCTGCGGCGTCATCATTTACACCATTGGTGATCGCGCCAAGAACGTATCAGCCCAAGTCGTCCATGTAGAGGGGGATCCCGACCATCCCATCAATCGCGGGACGCTTTGCCCTAAGGGTTCTTCCCTAGAGCAAGACATTTTGAACGAGCGAAGAATAATTAAACCTCAGGTGCGACGGCCCGGCGGCACGCAGTGGGAAGACATTTCCTGGGAGGATGCGCTTTCGGAAATTGCGGTCAAAGTGAAGAAGACGCGGGACGACACCTTCATCGAGACCGACAAAGACGGGCACCGCGTGAATCGCTGCGAATCCATCGCCTGGACCGGCGGTTGCACCGACACTAACGAATTTAACTATCTGGTGGTGAAGTCCATGCGCGCCCTGGGGGTCGTGCACCTGGAAAACCAGGCTAGAGTTTGACACGGCCCAACGGTCTCAAGTTTGGGACCAACATTCGGACGCGGGGCGATGACCAACGGTTGGGTGGACATTAAGAACACCGACATGATGCTGGTCATGGGCGGCAATCCGGCGGAGAACCACCCCTGCGGCTTCAAGTGGGCCATTGAAGCTAAACGAAATCGCAATGCAAAATTAATCGTGGTGGACCCGCGATATACCCGCACTGCGTCGGTCTCTGACCTTTTTCTGCAGATTCGCGCGGGGGCCGATATTGCATTCTTGGGCGGGATGATTCGCTATGCGCTTGAGAATGATCGGATCGCAAAAGAATACCTGTTGAACTTCACGAATGCTGCTTTCATCGTGAGTGATCAGTTCAAATTGCCGGAAGCTGATGGACTTTTTTCTGGCTTCAACGCTCAGACGCAAACCTACGACAAAGCTACTTGGAATTACTCGGGACACGGCTCTGCAGGGGGAAGCCATGCGGCACCGGGATATACGATGGGTCAAGCCGCACATCCACCAAGCGGTGGTGCGCCGACACCACCGCCGCTACCGGCCACTGTCGATTTCGACTTGTCTCTGCAAAATCCACGATGCGTCTACCAATTGCTGAAGAAGCACTATTCGCGTTATACGCCGGAAATTGTGGAACGCATCACCGGTATACCGAAGGATCAGTTTCTTAAAGCTGCCGACCTGTTCACGTCGGTGCGTAAGGATGGAGACACGAAGAAAGCAGCGACGATTATTTACGCGGTCGGCTGGACGCATCACAGCTTCGGCACGCAAATCATCCGTACTGCTGCGATATTGCAACTGCTGATGGGCAACGTAGGACGGGCTGGTGGCGGCGTAAACGCGTTGCGTGGGCATTCGAACATTCAGGGCGCAACGGACATGGCGGGTATCTTCGACAATCTGCCAGGCTATATGAAGGTGCCAATTCCGGCAGACAAAACATTGGCGGACTGGATAAAGCGGATTACACCGACGCCGTCGAAACCAGATCAATGGCAATCGTTCAATTACTGGAGCAACACTTCGAAATTTGGCGTGAGCTTCTTGAAGGCGATGTACGGAGACGCGGCGACGAAGCAAAACGACTTCGCGTTTGATTACCTGCCCAAGGTGGATCGCAATTATTCATGGACCTACCTTTGGGACAACATGTACAACGGCCTGGTCAAAGGCATATTTGCCTTCGGCATGAATGGCGTGGCCATCGGACCCGACTCTAAGAAAAACATCGACGCGTTGAAGAAAGCAGATTGGCTGGTGGTCGGCGAGATTTATCCCGATGAGACCAGCGAGTTTTGGAAGTCGCCGGGGATCTCGACCGACGAGATGAAGCAAATTCAGACCACGGTGTATCGTTTGCCCTGCGCGGGCTTCGCGGAGAAGGACGGCACGTTTACAAATTCCGCGCGTTGGCTGCAGTGGAAAAATGCAGCACTGCCGATCCCGGCCGATTGCCGGTACGATCAAGCCATTGTGGCGCAAATCTTCTTGCGCGTGCGCGCGCTGTATCAGGCGCAAAACGGCGGTGGCAAGTTCCCGGATCCGATTCTGAAACTGACCTGGAACTATACCGATCCTACGAATCCTTCGCTTGCCGAAGTGCTGAAAGAAATTAACGGCAAGACCTTTGTGGACGTCGAAGATCCCGTTACCAAGCAGCAGCTGAAAGCGGGACAACAGTTGCCGGGATTTGCCTGGCTTAAGGATGACGGCTCGACGGCCTGCGGCAACTGGATTTATTCCGGTGCGTACACCGAGGCGGGAAATCTGACAATGCGGCGCGATCCCAGCGATCCATCGGGCATGGGTGTGCACCAGAATTGGGCGTGGTCGTGGCCGGCCAACCGTCGCGTGCTCTACAACCGCGCATCTTGCAATGTGGAAGGCAAGCCTTGGGATCCATCACGCCGGCAAATCTGGTGGAATGAATCCGCGCAAAAATGGGTGGGTAACGATGTGCCGGACTTCAAGCCGGATTCGAAACCTTCCGACCACATGGGCCCGTTCATCATGAATCCCGAGGGCGTGGGGCGCATCTTCGCGCCGCTTGGCGCGTTTGCTGAAGGGCCGTTGCCGGAATTTTACGAACCGACGGAAAGCCCGTTAGACAATATTCTTCATCCGCAGCAGAGCCGCAATCCGGTGATCAAGCGGTTCAAGACTCCGGACGATAAATACAGCACGCCGCAGGATGGCTACACGGTCGTCTGCACAACCTACCGCATGACTGAGCACTACCACTACTGGACGAAAAACAATCCTATGAACGTGCAGCTCGTTCCGGAACCTTTCGTGGAGATTCCTGAGGAACTGGCCCGTAACATCGGAGTACAAGGTGGCGACAAAATAAAAGTTTCCAGTATTCGCGGCGAGTACATCGCGAAGGCCATGGTGACCAAGCGCATCAAGCCCATGCTGATCGATGGAAAGAAAACGTACCAGGTGGGATTCCCAATTCACTGGGGCTATCGCGGGATCTCCGAAGATGAAGGGAAAACGGCAAAAACACTGGCGAATCTGGTGACCCCGACAGTAGTGGATCCTAATGCGTACACACCGGAGTTCAAGGGTTTCCTTGTGAAGGTCGAGAAGGCGTAGGAGAGCAGCGATGAGCCAAGCGACACTACGCATCCAAAAAATGTCGGCGCACTCCGGAACCGTTCCGGGCCAGGGAACGCAACGCGAAGAAATCGTCTGCAAATTGATTGACACCACCACCTGCATCGGCTGCCGGGCCTGCGAAGTGGCCTGTATGGAATGGAATGACCTGCCATTCGGGCCCACGGTGTTCGAAAACAATTACCAGACCATGCCCGACACGCGGTGGAATTATTGGAATTTGATTCTTTTCAACGAGCACGAACGTGAAGATGGATCGCTACAGTGGCTGATGCGCAAGCACCAGTGCATGCATTGCGCCGAGCCCGGTTGCCTGGAAGCGTGTCCAGCCGATGGCGCGATCGTGCAATACACCAATGGCGTCGTTGACTTTCAGCAGGATCATTGCATCGGCTGCGGCTATTGTATTTCCGGCTGCCCCTTCAATATTCCCAAGCTCAACAGCGTGACGAAACGCGTCTACAAATGCACGCTCTGTACCGATCGCGTTAGCGAAGGGCTGGAGCCGGCGTGCATCAAGTCGTGCCCGACCGGCTGTCTGCACTTTGGCACCAAGGACGACATGCGCGACCTGGCACAGGCCCGCGCAACGCAGTTGAAGGATCACTACGGATTCCCGAATGCGGGTGTGTACGATCCTCCCGGCGTCGGCGGCACTGGTGTGATTTATGTTTTGCACGACGCAACAAAGCCCGAGCTCTACGGTGGTCTGCCCAGCAACCCGACGATTCCGCTGGCCGTGAAATTGTGGAAACATCCGCTGAAATGGCTGGGAAATCTGGCGCTGATCGGCGGATTGGCGGGATTGTTCATTCATTATTTGCGGTTCGGCCCGAAGTCGCGTGAAGAAGAAGATCTGGTTCCCCACGAAGGAGCAGAGCCGTGAGCCACCAGGAACAACTCATCCCGCATGGCCATATCCTGCGCTACACGTTTAAAGAGCGCCTGAATCATTGGGTGGCGGCTGGATCGTACATCTATGCGATGGTGACCGGGCTGGCGTTCTGGACGCCGGCACTTTTTTGGATCGCGGCCATGACTGGTGGCGGGCCGCTCGCGCGCTTTTTGCATCCTTGGGCCGGGCTGATCTTCACTGCAGCGGTGTGCTACATGTTTGTGCTGTGGTCCAGCCAGATGCATTTTACTGACGTCGACCGGCAATGGTGGCGCTCGCTGCACTACTACATCACGAATCAGGACGAGAAGATGCCGCCAGCGGGGCGCTACAATGCCGGGCAGAAGCTGCTGTTCTGGAGTTTTTTCTATGGCGCGCTGCTGCTGCTAGTCTCTGGATTGGTTTTATGGTTCACCGATTACATTCCGTGGAACCTGCGGTGGCTACGCTACATTGCTGTGCTGCTGCACCCGATCGCGGCACTGATGACCATCGGCAATTTCATGATTCACGTTTATATGGGCGTGTTTGCGGAACGAGGCGCATTTGGTTCCGTCATTCGCGGTGACGTGTCGCTGGCCTTTGCGAAGCGCTATCATCCCGGGTGGTACGCTGAAATCGTCGGAAATTCACCGCCGAAATGACCTTTCTGTCCTCCGGGAAAGTAAACTATCGCGCACGAATTGATCGCGCGGACTTTTTGGCCAAGGAATATCCGTTCGCTAACGAAGTGCTGCAGTTCTACTCGGGTCTCGCCAAATTTCCGCAACGACTCTATGAGCGCCTGCCCAAGGAATGGGGCAAACAGGCTGTTGCACCTTCTAATGGCGAACTGCGATCCGAATTAAATCTGCCGGTGCTACTCCCTCACTTCAAAGATTTCCTTTCATTGATTGCAGCGAGCGCGCCGGGCCCACTTGCCGCAGAGACCAAACTGCTGGAGTCGCAAGGCATGACAGCTTGGACCGAACTTCTAGAAACGTATTGGCGAGACGGGTTACATGAAGCGCCGCGCGACGGAAGTGTCGATCCAGAAACGGATACGACCGCACCTCTGAAGGAATTCTTGAGTCGCGCGTTTCTTCAGCCTTATGCCGAATTCGTGGTGAGCGCGATGCTTCCGCCAGCTTTGTCGATGGTGGTGTGCCGCTGCCCGCGCTGCAATTCCCTGCCCCTGCTAGGCCTTTTGCGGCCCGAGGGCGACGGTGGCAAACGATTTTTGCAGTGTTCGTTCTGCTCGCAAGAGTGGGAGTTCCGGCGGATCTTTTGCGCATTTTGTGGAGAAGAGCGGGAAGACAAGTTGCCGGTGTATGTCGCGGAAGAGTTTGCCCACGTGCGGGTCGAAGCGTGCGATACCTGCAAACACTTTTTGCGCACCATTGATCTGACCAAAGATGGCCACGCCGTTCCGATCGTGGATGATCTGGCGGCGATGCCGCTAAGTTTCTGGACGGAAGAGCACGGATACGCCAGAATTCAAGCCAACCTGCTGGGAACGTGATCCCGGCGATTAAAATTACAAGTGCTGTGGGAGGGTGCGGAATGAAGACTCTTACGGGATGGTGTGCAGCGGTGCTGTTGTGCGCGGTGGGACTGCAGGCACAGACCGCGGCGCCTGTAGCGACGCTGACGGTGATTCGCGCCGGCGTGTTGATCGACGGGCAAAGTGAAACACCGAAGAAAGACCAACTAATCTTCGTTCGCGGCCAGCATATCGAAAAGATTGTGGATGGCTCCGCCACAATTCCTTCTGACGCGAAAGTCATCGACCTGCGCAATGCTACGGTGCTGCCTGGCTTGATCGATTCTCACACGCACATTTTTCTTTGGGGCGAAGATCCCGCCAAGGGTGGTTACGACGCGAATATTCTTACCGCGGGGATCGCGCTGCGAGCTGCGCGGGCAACCTATGCAGCGCGGCGTGCTTTGGAACAAGGTTTCACGACAATTCGCGATGTGGAAACGGAAGGCGCGGGCTACGGCGACATCGAAATCAAACAGGCCATCGAAGAAGGCACGATTCCAGGCCCGCGAATTTTCGGTTCGACGCGCGGAATTTCGTCGACCGGCGGCTACAACCTGGAAGGATATGCACCGGAAATTAGTGTACCTAAGGGAGTGCAGATTATTGACGGGCCAATCGAAGCGCGGAAAGCTGCGCGGGAACAACTCGATCATGGCGCGGATTGGCTGAAGGTCTACATGACGCACCGCTCGTGGGTCGATGCGCAAGGCAAGCTCGTGTCGCAGCCCACTCTGACCGTGGAAGAGCTAAAAGCAATTGTGGACGAGGCGCATGGCTGGGGAAAGAAAGTGGCCTGCCACGCGTACAACGGCGTTGGCTTGCAGCGCGGATTAGATGGCGGATGCGATTCGATTGAACACGGGCTGGACATTACCGATGCGCAGATCGAGCAGATGGCCAAACAGGGCACCTGGTATTGCCCGACCATCGCGGTGTATTACACCGATTGGGCGCCCGAAGACACGCTGGCGGGAAAGCGCGATCGCGCCCGCGCACAGTTGCACGAAGTCAGCTTTCGCAAAGCGATGAAGGCGCACCTGAAAATCGTGTATGGCACGGACATGGGAGGAATTCCGTGGCAGGAACCGATGGCTCAGGAATTCAAGCGGATAGTGTCCTTTGGGATGGCGCCAATGGATGCAATTCAGTCGGCAACGTCGCGACCCGCGGAGATGCTGGAGAGCAAAGGAAGCATTGGAGTGATCGCGCCGGGAGCGTATGCAGACATTATTGCGGTGAGCGGTGATCCGGTGAAGGATATTACGGAGCTAGAGCGCGTGAAGTTTGTAATGAAGGATGGCGCGACGTTCAAGAACAGCCTTTAATGTTTAGCGGAGATTACCAGCCACGCCTTGCGCAGAAGTTCTTCGAAGGCGCCGTGTGCGCCGGCTGCTGAGTTGAGGGATGAATCGGCGTTCTGCGTGGCCACAGAGGAAAGACCTGGCGAACTCATACGTGTAAAGCTGCGAGCGTTTTCGTTGGTTCCATACATGATTCTGGCAAAACTTACGTTGGACACGGTGTTCTCCTGCCCCACTACGGGATTTGTTGATTGTGCGCCGATTTCGTGCAAAGGGAAGCAGGGAGCGCGGCAGAGTCGCCGGTTAATCACTGTACCAGCGGGCAGGTCTGTTAAGATTCGTGTCGATAGAGAGACAGAGGAGGCGACAGTGGCGGAGCAAAATTTCGCAAATCATACCAAGTGGGTGCCGGCGTTTCACTTTTTTGTCATGCCGGTGCTGACGTTCAATTTTGTGTGGTCCATCTTTCGCTGGAGGGACGCGCACTTTTCGTTCGACGGTTTCGTTACTGTGATAACCGCGGCGGCGCTGGTGGTGTTGATGTTTTTGGCGCGGATTTTTGCATTGCGAGTGCAGGACCGTGTGATTCGCCTTGAGGAGCGCCTTCGGATGCAACGGCTTCTTCCCGCGGATTTGCAGGCGCGCATCGGAGAGTTTGCACCTGGCCAGTTGGTGGCACTGCGATTCGCCAGCGATTCGGAATTGCCGGCACTGGCGCGCAAGGTGCTGGACGACAAAGTTGCCGAGAGCAAAGCGATCAAGCAGATGGTGAAGAATTGGCGCGCCGACTATCTGCGAGCCTAGGCCTGCTTTAGAAGACTGCGTCGAGCAAAGGCAATTCCCAGACAAACACGCGTCGTTTAATTCAGAGCTAGAAAATGCTGCGAACCACGCCAGCTTCCGCGGGCACCGCGGCGCCATTGATGGCTGCTGATTGCATACTGGCAACAAATGCTACGACCGCCGCAATCTCTTCCGGGGTCTGAAACCTTTTCAGCAATGAGCTTGGCCTGCCCGAAGTGAAAAACTGCTTCTCCACCTCGGCGGGAGTAACGCCCTGTTGTTTGGCCATGCTTTTCAGGAAATCGCCGACACCTTCGGATTCGGTGGGCCCTACTAATACCGAATTCACCGTCACGCCGCTCGCTGGAAACGATTCGGCGATGCCGCGCGCGACGGCTACCTGCGCGGTTTTGGTCATGCCGTAATGCACCATTTCCGCGGGAATCTGTTGCCCGGATTCACTGGAAATAAAAATCACGCGGCCCCATTTCTTGCGCAACATGCCGGGAAGATAGTGGCGGGTAAGGCGCACGCCGCTCAGCACATTGACCTCGAAGAAACGGAACCAGTCGGCGTCGGGAATTTCGAGGAAGGGCTTAATTTCGAAAATTCCCAGATTGTTGACCAGGATGTCGGCATCCGGAACGTGCTGCACGAAAGTAGCGATCCCGGTGGAAGTGCCCAAGTCTGCGGCTACTCCCTGTACGTTCGCATTCTTGTTGGCTTGGCGGATGCGATCGACAGCCGAAGTTACTCGCGTCTCGGTGCGGCCGTTGACGACCACGTGCGCACCTGCCGCAGCGAGAGTATTCGCGATAGCAAAACCAATTCCGGCGGTAGAGCCGGACACGACGGCCCGTTTACCTTGTAAGCCGAGTTCCATGGCAGCTCCTGTCTAGTTTCGAATTTAAGACTACGGGTGAATAGGCGATGTGGCTTAGCCTGCTGCTTGCGCTTTGGTCACGCTGTTCGCCACCGCTTCGATTTCGGCGATTTCCTGATCGGTGAGACGAAAGTCAGCCGCCCGCATCACCCCTTCCGCCTGCTTGGCAGTGCGCGAGCCCACGATGGCGCCCGTGACGGCAGGAGACCGCAACGTCCAAGCAATAGCCACTTCGCCAGCACTGCGGCCATGGCGCGAGCCAATTTCCTTCAGCTTTTCTACCAGTTGAAGATTTCGCGACAGCTTGGGCTCTTGGAATTCCGGATTGCGGCTACGAAAGTCGTCTTTAGGCAGAGC
>JBAVNY010000528.1:0-1738 GCA_049691535.1 Candidatus Acidiferrum sp. | reverse complement strand
GTTGTGGAAGCAATGTGGGAAGCGGGCGGAACGAAAGCGGCGCGGGAATTTTGAAGTGTAAAACGAATGGCGTGATTAATGGCGCCGGCGGCGACTTCATCGTAGCGAACTAAACCAGGAAAAATTGGGAGGCCGGCGGCATCGGCGCTGGTCCAGGTGTAGGGGCGCTGCTCATCGGCGAGAAGATCCCAGACGGCGCCGGAGCCGGCAGTCCACGAGGCGGACGCCGGAGCAGAACCGTAGAGTTCGTAGAGAAAACAATTGGCGGAATCGAGAACGAGTACGTGGCGATCGCCATTGCCGGGATTGGGATAGCCTTCGACGGGAGCGGTAAGCGGAATAGGCATGGGGCCAGAGTCACTTTCGCTGCCGTAGGCGTTGTATGTGATGGGGATTAAGGGCTGCGAAGAATCGACGACGGTGTAGGGGATGCCGATGTAAGAGCCATTGTATTGGCCGGAGCCGAAGTCGGGGTGGAGGCCGATGGTGGGGCCGATGTAGTTGACGATAGCGGCGGAGTTGGGATCGACGGATGAAGAAGAAATATCCTTGTTCCAGAGATTGTCGGCGGGGAATGGAAGGAAGCCATTGAGGCTGGCGCCTTGTCCGGTGGACATTTGGCTGCAGCTGGACGTTTGCGTGGAGCCGTTAACTTGAAAATTCAGGGCGGCGGAAGTGCTGCTGCCGGGATCGGGATTTTGCACGGCGACGGTGAATGTGCCGGAAGATGTGGCGTTGCCGGTGGCGGTGAGTTGGGACGGGGAGACAAAGGTGGTGGGAAGCGCGGAGCCGTTGAGGAGAACTTGTGCGCCGGAAACGAAGTTGGCGCCGGTGAGGGTGAGGGAGTAGTTGCCGAGATTAGTGGCAGTGGGAGACAGGCCGAGGAGAGTTGGAGTGGGATTGAGAAGAGTGACGGCGCTGGAGGAAGTGGCGGTAGCGTTTGCGGCGCTGGTGGCGGTGATGGTGAGTGTGCTGGGGGAGGGGAGCGTTGCGGGGGCGGTGTAGTGGCCGACGGCGGAAATGGTGCCGAGGGTGGAGGAGCCGTTAGGAGTGTTGTTGACGGACCAGGAGACGGAGGAGTTTGAGGTGTCGGTGACGCTGGCGGAAAAAGTGAGGGAAGAGCCGGCACGAATGTTGGCGGTGGAGGGAGTGACGGTGACCACAATGGATGGAGTGGGTGTCGGAGTGGGCGTGGGCGTTTTTGTGGTGGAAGTGCCGCCGCCGGAACTGCAGGAGGCGAGAAAGAAGGCGAATAGGAAGACGGTGGGTAAGACCTGGCGCGGCATTGTGAGGTTAGTTTGTGGGAGGCAATCGAGGAGGGGCAACTGTACGGGGGTACAGAAAAGGAGCTAGGAAGAAAGGCTTTACCACCGAGGATGCGCATAGGTCACGGAGAAGAGAATGCGGCGGATGATTGCTTGGTGGTCGCAGTGATTTTGGGAAAGACGTAAATGTTGCCACGATCCCTCCATTGCGACGCGCAAAAGGCGCGCGTCTCCGGTCGGGATGATGGCATTAAACTTTTAGCCGTGGGCTAGATCTTTGACTTGCTTGGCAATTTTTTCTATTTCTTTGGCTTTTTTGACTACGGATAGGGAGAGGACGTTGGCGGAATTGGTGAGGCTGACTTCTTGTTTGAGGTCGGTGATCAGGGCGTAGAGGTGGTCGACGTCGGAGCGGATTTGCGCCTGATTTTGCTGGTCGATGGCTCTCTGATTTGGTGGCGTAGGACCTGGAC
>JBAVNY010000527.1:0-1723 GCA_049691535.1 Candidatus Acidiferrum sp. | reverse complement strand
GGCCTAAACATCCGCCCGACTCGCTTTAGCCGCTGAGGCAATCAGCCTCGGCGGCGAAAAGTAGGTAGTTACCACGGCACCGCGACCGGCACGCCGAGTGGAGCCGGTTTAGATGCAAATCCCATTTCTACTACTGGCCAATCACCCAGCCCCGTCATACTGAGCGGAGTGAGCCGGCTTTTTTCTTCCGCGCCGCTTTCTGGCGCGGCCGGGGAACGCAGTCGAATGGATCTCTCTTCGATCTCCCGATTCTCCAGACTTAAGCCGCTGGCTTCGCCTTGCTCCACGTCGGCAAAGCAAACACTACGCCTAACAGAATCGCTACGCCCAAATCCACAAACGCACCAGCCATGGTCATCGGCTTCAGCGTCATCAAGTAAACAATTCCCAGCGCCAGCATGGCGCGCACGCGAATCAACGTCGGCAACGCCGCATCCTGCAGACTCGTTAGTGCTGTTGCCCCCAGCGCGCCACTTCCTTCCGGAAGCGCAGCGCGTATCGCCTTTACTCGTGGCAGAATCAGAGAAAATCCAATTCCCAGCGCAATCACAATTCCTACGAACGTCGCCGAAATCCACGGCGCCTTCATCCCGCCTGGCATCTGCGACGCCAGGTAGCCGCCAGTCAGAATCAGCAGCAACAGCGCCGGCCCCGACACCGGAAGCGAGAAACGATACACGCGCAGCCACGCGCGCGCCTGGTCCGCCGTCGTCGCACGGCGTAGCAGCGAAGAGACAATCCATTCCAGTCCGTAGCCGACGAACAGTCCGGCCATGCTGGCCAAATGCAGAAACAACACAGTGGTGTAAGGTGTCATAGGTCCGCTACTGTACTACTAAAAGTGCTGCTGGTCCGAGTCGTTGAGACATGCCGTTGGATCGTAAGACCCACCCTTTGCAAAATGCGCAAAGGATGGGGCACCCTCAAGTTCAAGTGGTCGTCCGCGTAACTTGCATCGAAGAGGGATTTCAACCGATCCACGACGAAGACCACCAGAGGGATTGCTCTCTCCGCTCGGAATGACGGCGTAAGGCGAATCCTCACAACGCAAAAATCAAGCCGTACTTCGTCGCTTATCCCCGCGCCTTCTGAAACTCCTTCATAAATCCCGCCAACGCCTCTACGGAATCCTGTCCCACGGCGTTGTACAACGAGATGCGCATGCCGCCTACGCTGCGATGTCCTGGCGTACCCACCAGTCCTGCCGCGCCAGCCTGCTTGCCGAATTCCTTCTCCACCGCTTCATCGCCGCCAGCCACGCGAAACACCACATTCATCAGCGAACGCGACGCCTTCTCTACCGGGCAAGAATAAAATCCGCCGCTGCCGTCAATCGTGTCGTACAGCAGCTTGGCCTTGGCTTCATTGCGCTTCTGAATCCCCGCCAACCCGCCTTCCGCCGCGATCCAATCCGTCACCAGCCCTAGCGTGTACACCGCAAACGTTGGCGGCGTGTGATACAGCGACTTCTCCTTGATATGGGTGCGATATTGCAGCAGCGTCGGTAGATTCTTGTCCGCGCGCTCGGCCAGATCCTTGCGCACAATCACCACCGTCACGCCGCTGGGCCCCAGATTCTTCTGCGCGCCGGCAAAAATCAGTCCAAACTTGGCCACATCCACCGGCCGCGAACAAATGTCCGAACTCATGTCCGCCACCAGCGGCGCCGCGCTCTTGGGCAGTTCGTGATATTGCGTGCCTTCAATGGTGTTGTTGGTGCAGA